>NZ_AJVB01000773.1:0-1095 GCF_000278445.1 Rhodococcus sp. R1101 | reverse complement strand
GGTGCGCCAAGGACGACATCAAGAAGGCGCTCGCGGCGTCGACGATGAGCCAGATCGGCTACATGGTGCTCGCCGCCGGACTCGGCCCCGCCGGCTACGCCTTCGCGATCCTGCACCTGCTCACCCACGGCTTCTTCAAGGCCGGGCTGTTCCTCGGCGCCGGTTCGGTGATGCACGCGATGAACGACGAGACCGACATGCGCCGCTTCGGCGGTCTCCGCGCGGTCATGCCGATCACGTTCGCCACCTTCGGGCTGGGCTACCTCGCGATCATCGGGATCCCGCCGTTCGCCGGCTTCTTCTCCAAGGACAAGATCATCGAGGTGGCCTTCGCCGCCGGCGGCGTCGAAGGAGCCGTGCTCGGTGTCGTCGCGCTGCTCGGCGCGGGGCTGACCGCCTTCTACATGACCCGCGTGATGATCCTGACCTTCTTCGGCGACCGGCGATGGGCGCCCGACGCCGTCCCGCACGAGTCGCCGGCCTCGATGACCTGGCCGATGATCGCCCTCGCCGTGGGCTCCGTCGGCGCCGGCGGGCTGCTGGTGCTCGGCGGCGCGCTGCAGCACTGGCTCGAACCCGTCGTCGGATACGACCACCACGAAGGTGGTCTGCCCGTCTGGCTCGTCACCACCGTCACTCTGGCGGTCGTGCTCGCCGGTGCCGCCGTCGCCTACCGGCAGTACGTGCGCGTGCCGGTGCCCGAGACGGCACCCGAAGCGGTGTCGGCGCTGACCGTCGCCGCGCGCCGCGACCTGTACGGCGACGCGGTGAACGAAGCGGTGCTCATGCGTCCCGGCCAGGGCATGGTGCGCGCCCTGGACGCCGTCGAGTCGACCGGGATCGACGGCTCCGTCACCGGTGCGGCCACCGGGATCGGTGCGCTCTCGCGCGGACTGCGCCGATTGCAGACCGGCTTCGTCCGTTCGTACGCGTTGTACATGTTCGCCGGCGCGACCGTCGTGGTCGGCGCGCTCGTCCTGGTGACGCTGTGATGGGGGTGTACCGGTGACCACCGTTCCCTGGTTGACGATCCTGTGGGTGCTGCCGCTGCTCGGCGCCGCCGTGATCGCGGCCCTGCCCGCACGACAGAGCTCC
>NZ_AJVB01000772.1:0-1103 GCF_000278445.1 Rhodococcus sp. R1101 | reverse complement strand
CGGCGGTGGCCGTTCCGGGCGCACCCACGGCGGGCGGCGATCCGTTCGGGGTCATGGTCGTGGTCCCGGCCTTCGCCGATCAGGTGGCAGTGGACGTCGCAGCCGCGCTGAACGATGTGGATGCGCCGCGCGTCGTCGAGTCCGGTGTGGAACTCGCGGTCTTCGGAGCGCACCTTCGCGGTCAGCCACTGCACTTCCAGCTCGAGGAGCTCGGGGCGCGGTTCGTCGAGGAAGTGCACACCTCCGACGCATACCGTCTCGCCGCGCTGAACACGACACCACCCAAGCCGGGACTGGTGCGGCACGCACCGGGCGAGGGCGCCGCGATCGCCGGCGAACTGTTCCGTCTGTCGGAGGCCGGTCTGGGACGCTTCCTCGCCGCGCTCCCCGCCCCGATGACGCTGACGAGTGTCGAACTGGCGGACGGGCGGTGGGTCGTCGGTTTCGGATGCACGCAGGACGCCGCGAAGGACGCGGTGGACATCACCGGGTTCGGTGGCTGGAAGGCCTACCGGGCGTCACGATCTCGGTGAGCGGTCAGCGGGGCGGCGGGTCGACCTTCACGCCGCCACCGTCGTGTTCGGGTCCGGCGTCGGGATGATCGGCGGGCAGGCGGTCGCGGAACCGCGCGGCCTCGCTGGGGGCGGGCCCACCCTGGGGATCCTGCGAGCGTCGGTACGGTCCGGGCTTGGGCCGGGGCTTGCCGCCCGGGAAGGCGAGCCGGGCGATGGTGCGGTGCACCATGAACCACTGCTTGCCCAGTCTGCCCGAGTTGTAGGGCAGTTCGTAGCGTTCGCAGATGTCCTTGACCTTCGGCGCGACCTCCGCGTAGCGGGTGCTCGGCATGTCGGGGAACAGATGGTGCTCCACCTGGTAACCGAGATTGCCGCTCATGACGTGGAACAGCGGGGTGCCTTCGATGTTCGCTGCGCCGACGAGCTGCCGCACGTACCACCCTCCGCGCGACTCGTTCTCGACCTCCTTCTTCGAGAAGGTGTAGGTCTGGTCGGGGAAGTGTCCGCAGAAGATGATCGCGTGCGCCCACACGTTGCGCATGATGTTGGCCGTGACGTCGGCGAGCACGGTCGCGAGGAAGGTCTTCT
>NZ_AJVB01000771.1:0-1103 GCF_000278445.1 Rhodococcus sp. R1101 | reverse complement strand
GCCGGATGGGGTGTTCCGGGCCTGACCTGGCTGCCGGGCTCGGTGGAGGACCCGTTCGGCCACGACGAGGACGACTGACGAGACGACCGGCGAACCGTCGATGACGACCGACCGTCCGGCCGCACCCGTACCCCTCGGCACCCGGGTGGTGTTGCGGTACCGCCTGCCCGCCGGCTACAGCCACCCGATGACCGACGTCATCGGCGAACTCGTCTCCGTCGAGCCGGTGGTCGCGGTGCGCAGCGCCGACGGTCGTGTCGTCCAGGTGTCCCCCGCCTCGGTCGTCGCTCTCAAACCGATCGCGGCGCGGCCGATCCGCGTCTCGGAGATCCGTGCGCTCGAACACGCCGCCGCGGCGGGGTGGCCCGGTCTGGAGTCGAACTGGGTGGACGGGTGGCTCGTGCGGGCCGGGCACGGCTTCACCCGGCGCGCCAACTCGGCGACGCCGCTGGGTGAACGCGGGACCGTGGCCGATCCCGCCGATCCGGCCGTGCGGGCCCGGCTGCGCGGATGGTTCGCGGCACGCGGACTGCCGCTGCGGCTGTTGGTGCCCGATCGGCTCGGCCGGATCCCCGAGGGCTGGCCGACCTCGGAGCCGGTGCTCGTGATGGGAGCCGACCTCGCGAACGTGCCGCTGCCCCCGGAGCCCACCCCGGTCACGATCACCGACCGGCCGGATGCCGATTGGATGTCGCTCCACCGGACCGGTGACGATCCGGTGGTCGCGCAGGACGTGCTCGGCGCGGTGGCCGCGGGCATCCTCGGGTTCGGCCGTATCGGGGTGCCCGGGCAGCCGCCCCTGGCGATCTGCCGCGCGGCGGTCACCGACGCCCCGGACGGACGCCGCTGGGTGGGCCTGTCGGCCGTGGAGGTCGCGCCCGAGCACCGGCGCCGCGGACTCGGCACGCTCGTGTGCGGCGCCGTCCTGCACTGGGCCCGCGAGCAGGCCGCGACCCACGCATACCTGCAGGTCGAGGAGTCGAACACGGCGGCCCGCGCCCTGTACCGCGAACTCGGGCTTCGTCGACCACCACCGCTACCGGTACGCCTCCGAACCCGTCGGATAGGTCACCTACAGTGGGCATGTGCGCCTTGCTACCTGG
>NZ_AJVB01000770.1:0-1107 GCF_000278445.1 Rhodococcus sp. R1101 | reverse complement strand
GCAGGACACCGTTGTGCAGGACGGCCGAGCCGATCCCGGTTCCGAAGGTCAGGAGGATCACCACACCGTCGGTGTCCTTGGCGGCACCGAAGCGGTCCTCCGCGATGCCGGCGGCATCCGCGTCGTTGAGCACCGAGACGTCCCGGCCGTCGAGCGCGTGGGAGAAGAGAGAACGGGCGTCGGCGCCGATCCACGACTTGTCGATGTTGGCGGCGGTCCGGGCGACACCTCCGGTGACCACGCTCGGCAGGGTCACGCCGACGGGACCGGACCAGCCCGCCTGCTCGACGATCTGTGCCACCGTCTTCGCCACGGCCTCCGGGGTGGACGGTTGCGGAGTGAGGAGCTTGATCCGGTCGCCGACCAGGCGGCCGGTATCGAGGTCCACCACGGCACCCTTGACGCCACTTCCCCCGATGTCGACACCGAATCCGTGGTTGCCCGGATTCGATCGGTCCGTGGGGACGTCCTGTGCCATCGTGTACTTCCTCTCGCTGGGTGGGGCCGGCTGCTCCGCTCGTGTGGCAACGATAATGCCCGGTGCCGCCCGGTGCGGCGCTCGGTGGCGAAACCTTCGGCGCTGTGTTCGGATCGGTTCGTGCATGTACAGAGAACGCTCTCCGAATCCGAGTCGTCCGCGTTGAGGGACGTCGCCGTGACCGTCGCGCGTGAGGCCGCAGCCTATGTTCGTGTACGCAGAGCCGAGCTGTTCGGCCCTCCGGGATCGGGGGAGGCCGCCCGTGTCGGGACGAAGTCGACGGCGACCGATCCCGTCACCGCCGCCGACACCGAAAGCGAGGAGCTCATCCGGCGCAGACTCGCCGAACTGCGGCCCGAGGACGCCTTCCTGGGAGAGGAGACCAGTGGCGACGGTGCGAGGGCGACGACCGCGAGCGGGGTGGTGTGGGTGGTCGATCCCATCGACGGCACCGTGAACTTCGTGTACGGACTCCCGGCGTCGGCGGTCTCGGTGGCCGCGCAGGTCGACGGACGTTCGGTGGCCGGAGCTGTCGTCGACATCGCCTCCGGGGAGACGTTCTTCGCGGCGGAGGGTCTCGGGGCGTATCTGGATACGGGTGGCACACGGGTCCGGTTGCGCTGCAATCC
>NZ_AJVB01000769.1:0-1119 GCF_000278445.1 Rhodococcus sp. R1101 | reverse complement strand
ACCCCGTCAACCTCATGCACTACGTGACGTTCATCTTCCAGAAACTGTTCGGGTACAGCAAGGCCAAGGCCACCGAACTCATGCTCAAAGTCCACAACGAGGGCAAGGCCGTCGTGTCCAGTGGTTCGCGTGACAAGATGGAACACGACGTGCAGCGTCTGCACGCCGCCGGACTGTGGGCGACGATGCAACGCGACGAATGATCCCCACAGGAGGGCCCGACCGACGTGCGGCAGTGGACCAGGAAGAACTCGCTCAGCGGCCCCAAGCTCCGGTCGGAGATGGACGCCCACGAAGCGTCGGTGCTGCGCTCGCTCGTGTCCTCCGTGCTGGGCATGCTCGAGGAACGCGCCGGGCAGGCCCCGCAGGACGACCTCGCCGCCCTGACCGGTCTGCGCACCGGTAACGCCGTCCCCCCCGAGATCCCGGCGCTGCGCCGCCTCCTGCCCGACTTCCACCGCCCGGATTCCGACTCCGCCGCCAACGTCGGCGACGACGCTGCCGACCTCAACGGTGCGATGCGGAGCCTGCACGAGCCGAGCATCATCGACGCCAAGCTCGCGGCCGGCGCGGTCATTCTCCGCACCGTGCCCGAAAGCGGTGGCAAAGTGGTGCTCAACCCCGAACAGGCCGAAGCGTGGCTGTACGGACTCAACGACGTGCGGCTCGCACTCGGCACCACCCTCGGCATCGACGCCGACACCCCCGACGTCCTCGACGACGACGATCCGCGCGCCCCGCATCTCGACGTCTACCACTGGCTCACGTGGATGCAGGACTCCCTCGTCCAGGCGCTGCAGCCGTGATCGTGCCGGGACCGACCGACTCCCTGCTCGACGTCGCGGGGCTGAGCGTCGGTCACTGGCACCGCCTCGACTCCGAGGTCACCGTCGGCACACCCGAGATTCCCGGCGAGGGTGCCGCCACCGGATGCACCGTCGTACTCGCCGACCCGTCGGCCGTCGCGTCGGTGGACGTGCGCGGCGGGGGACCGGGCACGCGGGAGACCGACCTGCTCGATCCGAGCCACTCGGTGCAGCGCGTCGACGCGGTCCTCCTCACCGGAGGCAGCGCGTACGGGCTGGCCGCCGCCGACGGCGTGATGCGCTATCTCGAGAA
>NZ_AJVB01000768.1:0-1120 GCF_000278445.1 Rhodococcus sp. R1101 | reverse complement strand
GCACCACACCGTCGCCGACGTGTTCGCGATGCCGTGTCGCACCCGCGGCGGCGGTCTCGACGTCGAGGGCCTGGGCATCGTCTACCTCGAGGCGTCCGCGACCGGTGTCCCCGTCGTGGCCGGCAGATCGGGCGGGGCCCCGGAGACGGTGCGGGACGGCCGGACCGGGTACGTCGTCGACGGCACCGCGGTGACGGCGGTCGCCACCGCCGTGTCCGGCATCCTCGCCGATCCCGACCGTGCCGCCGCAATGGGCGCGGCCGGTCGCGAGTGGGTGTCCACCGACTGGAGATGGGATGTCCTGGGAGCGAGATTGCGCGGATATCTCGACGCCGCGACGCCACCGGGCGAGACCGTGGCGCCGTCGGCGGGGTGACCGGACGGGCCGGCGGCGCGATGTGTGAAGCTGTCCTGCGTGAGCAGCATTCAGGTGGCGGATCAGACCTTCGTAGCGGCGCCCCCCGAGCGCATCGCCGAGGAGGTCGCGGCGCCCGATCGGTGGCGTGCCTGGTGGCCCGATCTCACGCTGACCGTGCGTGAGGACCGTGCCGAGAAGGGCATCCGGTGGACGGTGTCGGGCCCGCTCGAGGGGACGATGGAAGTGTGGCTCGAACCGGTCCTCGACGGCGCGGTGATCCACTACTTCCTGCACTGCGAACCGGCGGGTGTCCCACCCGAGCGCGTCGCAGGTCTCGACCTCGCCGCCATGAACCGGACGCGCCGGGTCCAGGGAAAGGTGATGACCTTCGAGGTCAAGCAGCGTCTCGAGGCCGGTCGTCCGGCAGGCGAGCCACCGCGCCTCTGACGGACCGAAGTGCCGATACCGTTGTCCGCAGAGTGTGTGATAGACCGTCGGAACGGGACTGATCGGTGTACACCCGAGGGACCGAGAAAGGGAGCCGTCACCACATGGCCGAGAAGACGAAGAGGTCGATCACCATCGACGCGCCGGCCGAGCGTGTCATGAAGGTCATCGCAGATTTCGATGCCTATCCCACCTGGGTGTCGGCGGCGAAGACCGTGGAGGTGGTGGAACACCGCCCCGACGGGCGGGCAGAGCGCGTGCGCTTCGTCCTGGATGCCGGCATCGTCAAGGACACCTACGTCCTGCGGTACAAGT
>NZ_AJVB01000767.1:0-1132 GCF_000278445.1 Rhodococcus sp. R1101 | reverse complement strand
GCTCACCAGCCGTGACGGCGACACCGTCGACACCACCGTCGCCGGCATTTTCACCGACAATCAGCTCATCGGCCCGTGGGTGATCTCGCAGCAACTGTTCGAGCAGTTCACCCCTCCGAACAACCGCTCGGCGCTCGTGGTTCTCATGAACACCGTCGACGAGTCGGAGCAGGTACGCACGGCGATCGAGGGCGCCGTCAAGGACTACGTGATCGTGCAGGTCCTCGACCGCGAACAGTTCAAGGGCCAGCAGGCACAGCAGATCGACACGATCCTCGCGATCCTCTACGGCCTGCTCGCCCTCGCCGTGGTGATCGCGATCCTCGGCATCGTCAACACCCTGGCACTGTCGGTGGTGGAGCGACGGCGGGAGATCGGCATGCTCCGCGCGGTCGGTATGCAACGCGCCCAGGTGCGCCGCACGATCTATCTCGAATCGCTGCTCATCGCGGTGTTCGGTGCGGTCGTGGGTGTCGTGCTCGGTCTCGCGTTCGGCTGGGCCTTCGTGCGCACGCTCGCCGATCAGGGGCTCGACATCATCTCGGTACCGTGGTCGCAGGTCGTGGGCATGCTCGTCGCGTCCGGCATCATCGGTGTGCTCGCGGCGCTGTGGCCCGGGCACCGGGCGGCGAAGACACCGCCACTCGAGGCGATCAGCGACATGTAGACAGCGAGAAGTGCCGTGTGGAGGTGAGTTGTCCACAGGCAGTGGAGTTGTCCACAGCGACCGGCCCGCGGAGCATTCCGCGGGCCGGTCGTCGTCGGTGCCCCCTATGCTTCCGCGGCAGGGGGTGGTGGTGTGCGGGTGGACGATCTGGCCGGGTGGGACCCGGATGCGCTCGAACGGTTGGGGGCCGAACTCGCGTTGTGCGCCGACGCGGTCGACGCAGTGTCCGGCGACGTCCTGCGGTGGGCATCCTTCGAAGGTGCCTGGCGCGGTGCGGCGCACGACAGTGCGCGGTCCGTATCGTCCTCGCACAGCCGGGATCTCGGGGTGCAAGCCGAGTCGTATCGACAGGCGGCCGAGTGCGCGCGGTTCGTCGTACCGCGACTGCTGGAGCTGCACGCGGAACTGGGCCACCTGCAGTCCCGGGCCGCGGCACGGGGTCGCGTCGTCGACGACGACGAATTG
>NZ_AJVB01000766.1:0-1132 GCF_000278445.1 Rhodococcus sp. R1101 | reverse complement strand
CGCTGCGGTTTCCCGACCGACACCGACACCGTGCGCGACCTGCTGTCGGAGATCGAATGGTCCAAGGGCACACTCGTCGCACCCGAGGACTATCCCGCCGCGGCCGTCCGCGCCCACCGCACCCCGCCCGCCGATCCCGAGCGGGTCGCCCACGTGTACGACACCTACGAGCAGCTCAAGAACCGGTCGGGCGACGGAATGTACCTCGATTTCGACGACCTGCTCCTGCACACCGCCGCCGCCCTCGAGAACAACCTCACGGTGGCGGAGGAGTTCCGCGACCGCTACCGCTGCTTCGTCGTCGACGAATACCAGGACGTCACGCCACTGCAGCAGCGTGTCCTCGACGCGTGGCTCGGCGACCGCGACGATCTCACGGTGGTCGGCGACGCCAACCAGACCATCTACTCGTTCACCGGCGCCACCCCGAAGCACCTGCTCGACTTCTCCCGCCGGTTCCCCGACGCCACCGTTGTGCGCCTTGAACGCGACTACCGATCCACCCCGGAGGTGGTCGACCTCGCCAACCGCGTGATCGGTGCAGCACGCGGTCGTATCGCCGGAACACGCCTCGAGCTCGTCGGTCAGCGTCCGCCCGGCCCGGAGCCGACCTTCGCCGAGTTCGACGACGAGCCGGCCGAGGCGCAGGCAGTGGCGAAGGCCGTCGCCAAGCTGATGGGCAAGGGGGTGCCCGCTGCCGAGATCGCGGTGCTCTACCGCATCAACGCCCAGTCCGAGGCCTACGAGCAGGCCTTCACACAGGCCGGTATCCCGTACCAGGTGCGCGGTGGTGAGGGCTTCTTCAACCGCGCGGAGGTCCGGCAGGCCGTCAACGCCCTGCGCCAGGCGGGTGCGCGCGACGATCTCCCGGAGGACGCCGGCCGCGGTGCCGGGCTGCTCAGCCTCGTGCGGGCCACCTTGGTGCCGCTCGGCCTGACCGACACCGAGCCGGTGGGCACCCAGGCACGCGAACGATGGGCGTCGCTCGTCGCGCTCGTGCAGCTCACCGAGGAACTGCTCGAGCACGAACCGGAACTCGACCTCCAGGGCCTGCTGCGCGATCTCGCGGCCCGTGCCGAGGCGCGGCAGCCACCGACGGTCCAGGGCGTCACGCTCGCGTCGTTGCACGCGG
>NZ_AJVB01000765.1:0-1133 GCF_000278445.1 Rhodococcus sp. R1101 | reverse complement strand
GGTCACGCGAGAGGAACTCCGGACACGGGCTGCCGAAGGATCGGGACTACGAACGAGAGCGACCTCGAGCTACAGGCGGGTGTGCTCGACTCGACCATCGCGAATCTCGGCGGGTGAGTTCCTTACGCAACATCGAATCCGCACGGAACGGACAGCGCGGAGCCGCCGGGCTCGTCGATGCCCGGCTTCGCAGGACGCAATTTTCACAGGCCGTTCGGCGGCCACGGTTCTACATGTCGTCCTCGTCGGGCGATCGGGTTGTATCGGCTGCCGAGCCGAGCGGTCGGTGACACACTCGAACGGTGAGCGACGAACCCGTATCCGCGCCGGTCTGGAACTATCTCATGGACATGGACGGGGTTCTCGTGCACGAGGATCACCTGATTCCCGGCGCCGATACGTTCCTGACCGAACTGCGCGAGAACGGCACACCGTTCATGGTGCTCACCAACAACTCCATCCGCACGCCACGAGACCTCCGTGCCCGCCTGCTGCGTACCGGCCTCGACGTTCCCGAGAAGTCGATCTGGACCTCGGCGTTGGCGACGGCGACGTTCCTGGCCGATCAACGACCCGGCGGTAGCGCCTATGTGGTGGGTGAATCCGGATTGACGACGGCCCTGCACGACATCGGATACGTGCTGACCGACAGCGACCCCGACTACGTCGTCCTCGGGGAGACGCGCACATACTCCTTCGAGGCGATCACCACCGCGATCCGTCTCGTCGAACGCGGCGCCCGCTTCATCGCGACCAACCCGGATCCGACCGGCCCCTCGCGGGAAGGCTCACTACCCGCCACCGGGGCGGTCGCGGCGCTGATCACCCGCGCGACGGGCCGCGAACCGTATTTCGTCGGTAAACCGAACGCCCTGATGATGCGCTCGGCCCTGCGCGCGATCGGTGCGCACTCCGCCCACACGCTGATGATCGGCGACCGTATGGACACCGACATCGTCTGCGGCCTCGAGGCCGGGCTGCAGACGCTGCTGGTTCTGACGGGTATTTCCACCCGCGAATCCGTCGAGAGATTCCCCTATCGGCCGACCCGCGTCATCGACTCGGTTGCGGATCTGGTGGGCTCCACGGTAAATCCGTTCTGATCAGCAGAACAGCCGGCAAGGACTCGGTGG
>NZ_AJVB01000764.1:0-1136 GCF_000278445.1 Rhodococcus sp. R1101 | reverse complement strand
GGCGGGTCTGCTCGTGCTGCTGGTCGCGGTGAAGGTGCACCCCACCCAGCGTCGGGCCCGCCGGGCCGCGCCCGAACGGATCCACGATTCGCGCCGCCGCGTCGTCGAGGCCTTCGCGCCCTACGCGCTGATCGTGATCGTCTTCCTCGTCAGCCGGTTCGGGCCGGTCGCGTCGCTGCTGTCGAACGCGAGCCTGTCGTTCCCGTGGCCCGGTGTGGACGTGACCACCGCCGACGGGGACGTTCCCACCGCGGAGACCTTCACCATCGATCTGCTCACCGCTCCGGGCAGTCTCGTCTTCGTCGCCGCGCTGCTGTCGATGCCGGTGCTGAAGGTCGCGGTGCCGGATGCGGCGCGCTGTTTCGTCGCCGCGGTCGTGCAGTTGCGGTGGTCGTTCGCGACGGTCACGGCGGTTCTCGCCTTGGCGTACGTGATGAACCTGTCCGGGCAGACCGCCACGATCGGTGGATTCCTCGCCGGCGCCGGAGCGGCCTTCGCGCTGTTGTCGCCGGTCCTCGGCTGGCTCGGTGTGGTGGTCACCGGATCGAACACCGCCTCGAACGCGATGTTCGGCAGCCTGCAGGTCGCCGCGGCCCAGCAATCGGGTCTCGACCCGACCGTGCTGGTCGCGGGGAACATGGCCGGCGGCACCACCGGTACCCCGATCGCGTTGCAGAACCTCGCCCTGGTGTCGTCGGTGAAGGGACTGTCCGGCAAGGACGGGCTCCTCATGCGCCGGATCTGGCCGCTGAGCATCGCCGGGGTCGCGGTGCTCGCTGTCCTCGTGTGGCTGCAGTCCACCTCGGTGCTGGGCTGGATGGTGCCCTGACCCTGCCGGGGCCGCTTCTCGAGAACCCGAAGCGGGTGGGGAAGCCGTGGGATCCGCCGCGGGCGCCGACTACAGCTGTCACAGCCTCGCGATCACGGCCGTCGGGGTCCGTCAGAGCGATCCGGCCTTCAGCGCCGCCGCGTTGACGCGGACGAGCGTGGCGTGCAGGTCCTGGAGTTCGTCGACTCCGACACCGAGGGCGTCGACGACCTGTCCCGGTACCGACTCGGCCTCGGCGCGCAGGGCTCGCCCGGCATCGGTGAGCTCGAGGACGAGTTGCCGTTCGTCGGCCACGCTGCGCCGACGG
>NZ_AJVB01000763.1:0-1136 GCF_000278445.1 Rhodococcus sp. R1101 | reverse complement strand
CCTTTTGGACGGTTAGCACAACTGATTCGCCATTGGGCGCGGATACACGGGTACGGGAATATCAACCCGTTGTCCATCGACTACGCCTGTCGGCCTCGCCTTAGGTCCCGACTCACCCTGGGCGGATTAACCTGGCCCAGGAACCCTTGGTCATCCGGCGGACGAGTTTCTCACTCGTCTTTCGCTACTCATGCCTGCATTCTCACTCGCGTGGCCTCCACACCTGGATCACTCCGGCGCTTCCACGGCCACACGACGCTCCCCTACCCATCCACACCACTGCCGGACCAGCCGTAACCGGCCCGGGGTGTTGTGTGAATGCCGCGGCTTCGGCGGTGTACTTGAGCCCCGCTACATTGTCGGCGCAGAACCACTTGACCAGTGAGCTATTACGCACTCTTTCAAGGGTGGCTGCTTCTAAGCCAACCTCCTGGTTGTCTCAGCGATCCCACATCCTTTTCCACTTAGTACACGCTTAGGGGCCTTAGCCGGCGATCTGGGCTGTTTCCCTCTCGACTACGAAGCTTATCCCCCGCAGTCTCACTGCCGCGCTCTCACTCACCGGCATTCGGAGTTTGGCTGATTTCGGTAAGCTTGTGGGCCCCCTAGACCATCCAGTAGCTCTACCTCCGGTGAGAAACACGCGACGCTGCACCTAAATGCATTTCGGGGAGAACCAGCTATCACGGAGTTTGATTGGCCTTTCACCCCTACCCACAACTCATCCCCTCAGTTTTCAACCTAAGTGGGTTCGGGCCTCCACGACGTCTTACCGTCGCTTCACCCTGGCCATGGGTAGATCACTCCGCTTCGGGTCTAGAACATGCCACTCCAGGTCGCCCTATTCGGACTCGCTTTCGCTACGGCTACCCCACCCGGGTTAACCTCGCGACATGCCGCTAACTCGCAGGCTCATTCTTCAAAAGGCACGCCATCACCCACCACCCCGAAGGATGCGCAGGCTCTGACGGATTGTAAGCGCACGGTTTCAGGTACTATTTCACTCCCCTCCCGGGGTACTTTTCATCTTTCCCTCACGGTACTTGTCCGCTATCGGTCACCAGGGAGTATTCAGGCTTATCGGGTGGTCCCGACAGATTCACACCGGATTTCACGGGCCCGGTGCTACTCGGGTA
>NZ_AJVB01000762.1:0-1143 GCF_000278445.1 Rhodococcus sp. R1101 | reverse complement strand
GTCGTCGAGCGGCCACGGGGTGGAGGTGTAGCCGTGCAGCGGCGTGCGGAACTTGCCTTCCCAGTCGACGACGCGTTCGCGCCAGAGCCGTCGCAGTAGGTGGTAGTTCTCGATGGCGAGGGGAATGCCCTGACGGATGTCTTTGCCGAACCATGGGTAGACGGGCCCGGTGTTGCCGCGCCCCATCATGAGGTCGATGCGGCCACCGGAGAGATGCTGCAGCATCGCGAAGTCCTCGGCGATCTTCACCGGGTCGTTGGTGGTGATGAGCGTGGTCGCGGTCGACAGGATGAGCGTCTCGGTCCTCGCAGCGATCCAGCCGAGCATCGTCGTCGGCGAGGACGGGACGAAGGGCGGATTGTGGTGCTCGCCGGACGCGAAGACGTCGAGCCCCACCTCCTCGGCCTTCAGCGCGATCTTCGTCATCGCAAGGATGCGCTCGTGTTCGGTGGGGACCCGGCCCGTCGTGGGGTCGCGCGCCACGTCGCCGATGGTGAAGATGCCGAACTGCACGATGGAACCTCCGTCAAATAGTTGAACTGTCAACTACCCTAACGGGCGGGGTGCCCGGAACATTCCCGGGCGGGAATCCACCGGGATCCGGACGCCTCTAGGCCGACCAGCCGGTGTTCGCGGCCCACTCCCATGCGCGATGGTGCGCATGGTCGAACCACGGCGCATTGAGCGCCGCATAGGCGGCGGCCGCCTCGGCGGGGTCGGACCGCTGCGCCGCGTCGGCAGCGGCGTCGGCCTTGAGATCTGCGTACTCGCGCTTCGCGGTGTCGACCGCGGACAGCCAGTCGCGCAGCAGCAACGCGAACTGCTGGGCGGGCCAGCCGTCCACGCGGACCGCCACCCGCGCGGGACGGCCAGGATCGGCGCTGCCGTGCAACCGCATCTCCCACACGGCCGGGTCGGTCTCGCCCCCGGCACCGTAGGACGGCTTCGGTTCGTCGGTCACCACGTCGTCGATGCGCGGGAAACCCGCGGCAGCGAGCGCGGGGGCGAGCGCGTCGGCCGCCGCGAGATCACCGACGGTGATCTGCAGGTCGAGGACGTCGACGGCGGCCAGACCGGGCACGGCGGTGGACCCGATGTGGTCGATGCGCTTCGCCGCGCCCCCGGCGGCGAGGGCCAGCCGGG
>NZ_AJVB01000761.1:0-1145 GCF_000278445.1 Rhodococcus sp. R1101 | reverse complement strand
CGCGGACCATCGCGGCGAGTGCTTCGCCGTGAGCCTGGACCAGGTGGAGCCGGATTCCGGGTGCGCGATGGTGGAACTCGGCCAGCAGCGACGGGATGCTCACCGGTCCGAGGGTGAGTGGGAACCCGAAGCGGACGACGCCGCGGTCGGGATCGGCGTGCTCGCGCACGGTGGTGATCGCGCCGTCGAGTTCACGGATCAGATGTCGGATGCGTTCGTGCAACTCTCGTCCGGCCGTCGTCAACACGACCCCGCGCCCGGACTGCTGGAACAGTGTCACGCCCAGCGTCTTCTCGAGTGCCCGGATACGGCGGCTGACCGAGGACTGGGGGACGTCGAGTAGATCTGCCGCCCGGGTGATGTGGCCTTCGCGTGCCGCGGCGTCGAAGGCGGCGAGTAGCGGAGCCACGGCGGAGGTCTCGGTCGTCACATACCAATCCATATCTGCATGATACTGACCGCAGAATCTCATTGGACGGATGAGTGGGGAGAGGCGCACGCTGATGATCGACAACGACGAAAGCGGGTGAATGACGGTGAGTCGGAGACACTCTGCCGAAGGAACACAGTACGACGACCCCGAGTACGACGCCGTCCTGGTCGGTGCCGGCATCATGTCGGCGACATTGGGTGCACTGTTGGCACACCTCGAACCCGATCGGTCGATTCTCGTCCTGGAACGACTCGATGAGGTCGCGATCGAAAGCAGTGCCCCGTGGAACAATGCCGGGACCGGGCACGCCGGCCTGTGTGAGCTGAACTACATGCCCGACCCCACGGATTCGACCCGGGCCGAGGAGATCGGCCGACAGTTCCGGATTTCACGGCAGTTCTGGGACTCCCTCGACGAGCCGGACGAGGCACCTGCGACGTTCGTGAACGCGACGCCGCACATGGATGTCGTCTTCGGCGAACGTGATGTGGACTACCTACGGCGGCGGTACGCCACGCTTCAGCGATCACCGCTGTTCTCGGCGATGGAGTACAGCGAGGACCCCGACACGATCGCCCGATGGGCGCCGCTGGTGATGGCCGGTCGCACCGGATCGGAACCGGTCGCCGCTACGCGCTACGAGGCAGGCACCGACGTCGACTTCGGCGCCCTGACACATCGATTGCTGTCGGACGCGCGCCGTCGTGGCGCC
>NZ_AJVB01000760.1:0-1148 GCF_000278445.1 Rhodococcus sp. R1101 | reverse complement strand
TCCGTAGACTGAGGGAATCACTCGCGCGACGAGCGCGAGGCACGAGCCGGAGGGAGCTGTTCCAGTTGGGTGTTCTGTCCCGCATCCAGTCGCCCGACGATCTACGTCGACTCTCCCCTGTGGAGCTCACCGAGCTCGCAGGGGAGATCCGGGAATTCCTGGTCGAGAAGGTCGCGGCGACCGGCGGTCACCTCGGGCCCAATCTCGGCGTCGTGGAGCTGACCATCGCTCTGCACCGGGTGTTCGATTCGCCGCGCGACCCGATCCTCTTCGACACCGGTCACCAGGCCTACGTACACAAGATTCTCACCGGTCGTCGCGACGCGTTCGACAGCCTCCGGCAGAAGGGCGGGTTGTCCGGCTACCCGTGCCGCGCGGAGAGCGAACACGACTGGATCGAGTCGTCGCACGCGTCGGCTGCACTGTCCTATGCCGACGGGCTCGCCAAGGCCTATTCGCTGTCCGGACAGTCCGATCGGACCGTCGTCGCGGTCGTGGGCGACGGTGCGCTGACCGGCGGCATGTGCTGGGAAGCGCTCAACAACATCGCCGCCGGGCAGGACCGCTCGATGGTGATCGTGGTCAACGACAACGGCCGGTCCTACGCACCCACCATCGGCGGTCTCGCCGACCATCTCGCGGCGCTGCGCCTCAAGCCGGGCTACGAGAAGGTGCTCGACAACAGTAGGCGCATCGTCAAGCGGATTCCGTGGATCGGCTCGGCGGCCTACTCCGTGCTGCACGGCATGAAGTCCGGCGTGAAGGACGCGGTCAGCCCACAGGTACTCTTCACCGACCTGGGGATCAAGTACCTCGGTCCGGTCGACGGGCACGACGAGCAGGCTATGGAATCCGCCTTGCGTCGCGCGAAGGCGTACGGCGGTCCGGTCCTCGTCCACGCCGTGACCCGCAAGGGCGCCGGGTACGCGCCTGCCGAGAATCATCTCGCCGATCAGATGCACGCCACGGGCGTCATGGATCCGCGCACGGGCCGGGCGAAGGCGGCCTCCGCACCCGACTGGACGTCGGTCTTCTCCGACGAGCTCATCGCGCTGGGGGAGCAGCGAGAGGATGTCGTGGCGATCACCGCCGCGATGCCCGGACCGACCGGCCTCGCCAAATTCGGCGAACGGTTCCCCGAACGTACT
>NZ_AJVB01000759.1:0-1149 GCF_000278445.1 Rhodococcus sp. R1101 | reverse complement strand
CCACCACCGGTCGACCCGCCAACTCCGGGTTGCGCAGCACCTCGACCGCGGCGATGAACTGGTCGAGGTCGACGTGGAGAACCCACTGGTCGATGCCGGGCGCACCCATGCCGACAACCGTAGGACGTTCACCGCGGTGCGGGCACGGATTCCGGGCGAGCGGTTCGGTTCGTACCTCGAGCATTCGCTACCGCTCTTGCCGTCCGCTATGGCAATTGCCGTAGCGGACGACCAATGGTGTAGCGGACGGACGGTCACATGACGTGGTGCCGGCCTACGGGCAGCACGAGCGGCTTGCCGGAGACCGGATCGGAGATCACGCAGCTGTCCAGACCGAAGACCGCCTTCACCGTCTCACCGGTGAGCACCTCCGAGGGATCCCCCGACGCGTAGATGCTGCCGTCGGCCATCGCGACGAGATGGTCGGCGTATCGCGCGGCCAGGTTGAGGTCGTGCAGCACCATCACGATGGTCGTCCCGCGGTCGCGGTTGAGATCGGTGAGCAGATCGAGCACCTCCACCTGGTGGCTGACGTCGAGGAAGGTGGTGGGTTCGTCGAGCAGCAGCAGGTCGGTCTGCTGCGCGAGCACCATCGCGATCCACACGCGCTGCCGCTGCCCGCCCGACAACTCGTCCACCGACCGCTCCGCGAGTTCGGTGGTGTGGGTGGCGGCGAGTGCGTCGGCAACCGCAGCGTCGTCCTCCCGGCTCCAGCGCGACAGCACCCGCTGGTGCGGATGCCGTCCCCGGCCCACGAGGTCGGCGACGACGATGCCCTCGGGGGCGATCGGCGATTGCGGCAGCAACCCGAGGGTGCGGGCGAGTTTCTTCGCGGGCAGCCGGTGGACGTCCTTGCCGTCGAGCAGGACGTGCCCGCCGCGCGGCGACAGCAGTCGTGACATCGACCGCAGCAACGTCGATTTCCCGCACGCATTGGCGCCGACGATGCACGTGATCCGACCTGGTGGCACCTTCAGGTCGAGGCTCTCCACGACGGTGCGGCTGCCGTACCCGAGTTCGAGTTTCTCGGCGATCAGGGTGTGCGATGCGGTCACAGCGAGCCTCCCGCGCGGTTGGAACGAATGATGAGGTAGACGAGATAGGGCGCGCCGAGCGCACCCGTCACCACGCCCACCGGGTAGCGCGTGC
>NZ_AJVB01000758.1:0-1151 GCF_000278445.1 Rhodococcus sp. R1101 | reverse complement strand
GACCACCTCCTTCCTCGTGTACCTGCGAAATTACGCCTCGCCCGGGGAGCTGTGCAACGGAATTTTCTCGACGCGAACGACCAAGTCGGCGGCCGTGTCCGCGGGTAGGCGGTGGGTGACCACCACGACGCTGCGTTCGGGTCCGACCAGACACGCATCCCGGTCCAGGAGGAGCCGCTGCAGCCGCTCCGCGCTCTCGTCGTCGAGATGCTCGGTGGGTTCGTCGAGCAACAGGATCCGCGCGGGCGACAGCAGGGCCCGGGCCAGCAGGAGACGACGGCGTTGCCCACCGGAGACCGTGCGGGCCCCGGCTCCGAGAACGGTGTGGACGCCCTGCGGGAGTCCGTCCACCCACTCCCCCAGCCCCACCGCCCCGAGGGCGGCCGACGCCTCGGTCTCGTCCACGTCGCCCCGCGCCACGCGCAGGTTCTCGAGGATCGACGTGTCGAACAGGTGGGCGTCCTCCGCGAAGAACCCGATCTGCCGGCGCACCGCACCGGGATCGATGTCCGCGAGGTGGACACCGTCGAGGGTCACCGTGCCTCCGCGTGGGTCGAGCAACCCCGCGAGTGTCATGAGCACGGTGGTCTTGCCGCTGCCGCTGCCGCCCACGATCGCGACGCGACAACCCGGCCGCAGGTCGAGGTCGACCGGTTCGGTGGCCGGTCCGCCGGGCCATCCACCTCGTAGCCCCTCCGCACGCAGCCGGCCGGGGCCGTGGGCCGGTGCGGTGCCGTGCGGGACCGTCCGATCGGCGCGGTCGAGCAGATCAGTGATACGACGGGCTGCCAGGCGTGCGCGGTTGAGGGTCTGCGCGGCGGCCGGCAGTGCGGCGGTGGCCTCGAACGCCGACAGGGGCAGCAGGACGAGGACGCCGAGTGTCGTCGGGCTCATGGCCGCGGGTCCGGAGCCGAAGACCGTGATGCCGACGAGGAGAGCACCGAGCACGCTCGCCCCCACGGCGAGGGGTGCGGCGGCGTCGGCGAACGCGGCGGGGGCCGCCGACCGGTCGGTGGCGCGGACGGAGGCGACGTTCGCGGCGCGGGCCCGCCGGGTGAGCGGATCCAGCCGTCCCGCGACCCGCAGTTCCGCCGCGTGGTCCAGCACCGTGACCGCGTCCTCGGTGAACCGGGTGCGGGCCGCGTTCGCAT
>NZ_AJVB01000757.1:0-1155 GCF_000278445.1 Rhodococcus sp. R1101 | reverse complement strand
CGTCGTGTCGTGGTACTGCACGACGTCGAGCTGCTCCGCGTCCGTCACGATCTCGAAATCGTCGCCGGCCGAACCGCACTGGTCGCCTCCGATGGTGCCGACCGTGACGAGCCGGTCCGGGTCGTGTGCGCGGACGATTCCTGCCGCCTCGTCGATCCAGTTGCGGAGCAGTCGCGCACCACCGGGAAAGCACTCGCGTCGTTCGAGGGTGCATTCGTCGTCGGTGCAGGTCGCGGTCTCGGGTTCGCCGATCAACTCCCACATCGCCACCGAGGGCGACGATCCCCACCGTTCGACGGCCGTCGCGACCCAGTCGTCGTAGGCGAGCACATGACCGGGCAGCGGGTCGCGCCAACCGGTGTCGTACCAGTCGGCCTGTTTGTATCCACCCGCGTCGCAATCACTGTCCTGCGGCGCGAGAACCGGGATCACGTACACCCGGTGCCGTTCGGCGGCGTCGAAGACGGCGTCGAGCGCGGAGAAGTCGAGCATGTCGCCGATCCGGTGCACGGCGTGGGACTGGAAGGCATCGAAACGCACCACCGATCGGGGCGCCAGCGCACCGAAGAACTCGTCGAGATCCACCTCGGCACCGCATCCCCTGTTGATCTCCCAGCGCGTACCCAGCTGATAGGCGTTGAGCCCGGCGGGCCACCACGGACGGTCGTCGAGAACGAGCCGGTCGCCGTCCGCGCGGACCACCGGAAGATCCTCCGGAGGCGAGGGACGCGACGAAGTATCCTGCGCGCAGGCCGCGAGCAGGAGCAGAAGTGTGGTAGCAACCACAGCGACGCGCACGTTCAGAGACTAACCCGCGAGGTCGTGTGCACACGGGCCGGCCGGAAACATCGCGGCCTCCGTGGTGTATCCGGCCGTTCCGAGCGCAGGATCCGACGCGGACGTCAGCTGGGACGCGCGTCGGGGTGCTTGTGCACGAAGTTCAGGTACGCCTTCGACGGGGTGGGCCCGCGCTGGCCCTGGTACTTGGATCCGACCTTCGCGCTGCCGTAGGGGTGCTCGGCGGGGCTCGTCAGCCGGAACAGGCACAGCTGACCGATCTTCATTCCCGGCCACAGCGTGATCGGCAGGTTCGCGACGTTGGACAACTCGAGGGTGATGTGCCCGTCGAAGCCCGGGTCGATGAAACCGGCCGTC
>NZ_AJVB01000756.1:0-1166 GCF_000278445.1 Rhodococcus sp. R1101 | reverse complement strand
CGGCACCGTGGCGGGCAAGCCCGTGGTCTCCATCGATCACGAGGGCGGCCTGCGCACCACCTACGAACCCGTCGACGCCACGATCACCGCCGGTCGCCGGGTGACGAGAGGCGATCCCATCGGCACCGTCGCCGCCGGCCACGAAGGATGCGTCTCCCCCGCATGTCTGCACTGGGGGCTGCGCCGCGGACGCGCCGACTACCTCGATCCGCTCCCCCTCGTGCAGCGTCCGGTGATCCGGCTGCTGCCCGTATGAGACGGTCAGTGCTCCGTGCGCCGACCCGGCTGGTGCCCCGCGTGCCGGCCCGGCTGGTGCCCCGCGTGCCGGCCCGAGACGGCGGGGAAGTCGTCGGCGACCATCGCGGCCAATTCGACGAACGCGGTCCGGGTCGCGGGCCGGAGCCGATCGAGATCGATCTCGGCACCCTCGGCAAGATGCTCGTCGAACGGAATCACCTTCACCGCGCGGCAGCGAGCGAGGAAGTGCGCGGTCAACGCGTCCATGTCGATGCTCGCCGAACCCGGCCGGGGAGAACTGACGACCACGACCGTCCGTTCGACCAGCGCGGAGAAGCCGTGCGCCTGTAGCCAGTCGAGTGTCGCGGCAGCACTGCGCGCCGCGTCCACCGCCGGCGACGCGACGAGCACGAGGGTGTTCGCCAGGTCCAGCACTCCGCGCATGACCGAGTGCATGATCCCGGTTCCACAATCGGTGACGATGACGTTGTAGTAGACCTGCAGGATGTCGACGACGCGACGGTAGTCCTCCTCGCTGAACGCTTCCGATGCAGCGGGATCACGTTCGCTCGCAAGCACTTCGAGTCGACTCGGCGCCTGCGAGGTGTAGGCGCGCACATCCGAGTACCGGCGGATCCCCGACGCATTCGCGAGCAGATCGCGCACCGTCGACGTGGTCTGCTGCGGAATCCGTTGGGCGAGGGTGCCGAAGTCCGGATTCGCGTCGACGGCGATGACGCAGTCGCCACGCAACGAGGCGAACGTCGATCCCAGCCCGACGGTGGTGGTGGTCTTTCCCACCCCACCTTTCAAGGACAGCACCGCGATCCGGTAGTCGCCCGGGACCGGCTGGCGGATCCGGGCGACGAGTTCCTCGCGGCGCTCGCTGCTTCCGCCGTCGAGTCTCGCCCCGGTGAGTCTGCCGACAC
>NZ_AJVB01000755.1:0-1166 GCF_000278445.1 Rhodococcus sp. R1101 | reverse complement strand
GCGTTCGAACATCAGGTCGGTGCGCCGGGCGATGCGGTCGTCGAGTTCGGCGGTGGCGCGGTCGACGCCCAGGATCACGCTGCCCCAGCGGGGCTCGCCGATCGTCGGCTGCGAGGCCGCGAACGGCTGCCCGGTCAGTTCGACGACTTCGAGCGCCCGGACCATCCGGCGGCCGTCGGTGGGCAGGATCGTCGCCGCGGCGGCCGGATCCGCGTGCTGCAGCGCCCGGTGGACCGCGGCGAGCCCCTCGGTGTCGAGCAGCGCCTCCCATTTCGCCCGGACCTGCGGATCCGTCGCCGGGAACTGCCATTCGTCGAGCAGCGCCTGCACGTACATCATCGATCCGCCGACCACGATCGGGACGCGACCGCGCGCCAGGATCGCTTCGACATCGGCGATCGCGGCCTGCTGGTAGCGGGCGACCGTCGCGGTTTCGGTGACGTCGAGGACGTCGAGCTGGTGGTGCGGGATGCCGCGACGCTCGTCCGGTGCCAGCTTGGCCGTCCCGATGTCCATGCCGCGGTACTGCTGCATCGCGTCGATGTTGACGATCTCGCCGCCGAGCGTCTCGGCGAGGTCCAATCCGAGATCGGACTTGCCCGTGGCGGTGGGGCCCACCACCGCGATCGGGACGAGTGCTGCGGTGGGGCCGATGCTTCCTGCGCTCACGGTGTCCAGATCCCTACGTGGTAGCCCACGCCGTAGGGCGCGGCGGAGTAGGTGACGGACGCCGAGCGCGGGCGCTCGCCGAGGGCGGCCGCCAGGACGTGCCAGGCGGCGCGGCCGGTCAGCTTGATGTCCGAACACAGGTCGGGGTCGAGTGCCGCGAGCGCATCCGGGTCGCCGGCGCCGAGCGCTGCGGCCAGGGCCGCCTCCACCTCCTCCGAACGCGGATCGTAGGCGCCGGGCGCCTTGGTCGTGAGGGTCGTCGCTCCGTCCGCGACGACGAGCAACGCTCGCGGCTGATCGTCGCGCTCGAGTTCCGCACGCAGGTCGCGGCCGAGATCCGCGCAATGCGCGGCGTCCGCGTCGGCGGCCACCACGTGGGTCGTCACCCGGGTGTGGGGCGCCGTGCGGTCGCGGATCCAGCCGGCCACGAGCGCCGTCAGAGCGAGCGTGGGATCGGGTTCGCCCGCGGCATCGGGGCCGAGCTGCACCGGGATGTC
>NZ_AJVB01000754.1:0-1171 GCF_000278445.1 Rhodococcus sp. R1101 | reverse complement strand
ACCGCCGGTCCCGATGCGGTCACCGCACTGCGCGATCGTCGGTGCGGTCTTCGACACCGGGGGGACGGCGACATCGCCCGCACCCGCGAGGGAGGGCACAGCACCCGCCGCATCATCCACGCCGGTGGCGACGCGACCGGCGCCGAGGTGCAGCGCGCCCTCGGCGTGGCGGCACAACGCGCTCTCGGCGCGGCGGGCCTGCCCGTCCTGTTCGGTGCCGCCGCTGCCCGCGTGCTCACCGACGACCGTGGTGTCACCGGACTTCTGGTCCTCGACGGCCGCGGCTTCGGCATCGTCCACGCGCCGGCCGTGCTCCTCGCGACCGGGGGCCTCGGGCAACTGTACGCGTGCAGTACGAATCCGCCCGGTGCCACCGCCGACGGTGTCGCGCTGGCCCTGACCGCCGGTGCCGGGGTCGCCGACCTCGAGTTCGTCCAGTTCCACCCGACCGTGCTGTTCGCCGAAGGCGGCACCGGACGGCGGCCGCTCATCAGCGAAGCGGTGCGCGGCGAGGGTGCACGCCTCGTCGACTCCCGCGGTCGCTCGATCACCGAGGGCGTGCACCCGCTCGGCGACCTCGCGCCTCGCGACGTCGTCTCGCGGGCCATCGCCGAGCGTCTCACCGCGCTCGGTGAGGATCACGTCTACCTCGACGCTCGTCACCTCGGCG
Source organism: Rhodococcus sp. R1101 (assembly GCF_000278445.1). Lineage (NCBI taxonomy): Bacteria > Bacillati > Actinomycetota > Actinomycetes > Mycobacteriales > Nocardiaceae > Rhodococcus > Rhodococcus sp. R1101. The sequence continues at coordinate 501 of NZ_AJVB01000754.1, read as the reverse complement.
GGTTCGCTACCCGATTCCCGACCATCACGGCGATGTGCGCCGACGCAGGCCTCGATCCCGCCCGGGATCTGCTGCCCGTCGCTCCCGCCGCGCACTACTCGTGCGGGGGTGTCGTCACCGACGTGCACGGCCGCACCCGCATTCCCGGCTTGTACGCGGCGGGCGAAGTGGCGCGCACCGGCCTGCACGGCGCGAACCGGCTCGCCTCCAACAGCCTTCTCGAAGGACTCGTGCTCGGAGAGAGGGCGGGAGCGGCTGCGGCTCTCGAGCGGGCCGGGCTGCGCTCGGAGTCCACCGGCATTCCCGGTGTCGTCTCGGCCGTGTGCGACCGCGCGCGTCTGCAACACCTCATGACGCGGCACGCGCTCGTCGTGCGCGACGCCGACGGGCTGGCCACTGCCGCAGTCGAACTCGACGGCGCGAGCACGACCGGACCGTGCGCCGACGCGGATCGGCTCGAGGACGCGGCGCTCACCGTCACCGCGCGGGCACTGCTGCTCG
>NZ_AJVB01000753.1:0-1176 GCF_000278445.1 Rhodococcus sp. R1101 | reverse complement strand
TCGAACCACGAGACGTGGGTGACGGGATGGCGTTCCCGCCCGCCGACGGTGCTCCCCGGGCCTTCGGGATGACGCCAGTCCGCACCCGGGACGAACGACCACCACCTCGTGTAGTCGTCGAGCGGTACCGGCCCCGGAGGAGGAGTGAACACGAGCGAGCCGGGCACGAGCAGGGACGGATCGGCGCCGGGATAATCGGCCGGGTCCGGCGCGACCTCCGCGGTGGTGACGTGTCCGGTGTCCTTCACGAAGCGCCGGAACTCGGCGACGGTCACCGGGTGCGTGTCCATCCAGAACCCGTCGACCGTCACCTGGTGGACCGGTCGCTCCTCCGGATAGAAATCCTCCGACCCCATCCAGAACGTGCCCCCGGCGACGAGAGTCGTGTTCTGTGTCGCAGCACGCCTCATGACGTCAGCCTCGCACGGCCCGGGTCAGGGCGCGAGGGACGCACCGCCGCGAGGAGACCGCGCATTCACCGGTCCCGTCCCGCCCCCGTACCGCAGACTCGGGACATGCCCTCCACGACGACGGAACTGTCCCCGATGCTGGCGACCCTCGGTCCGCCGCCGACCGGGAATTGGGCGTTCGAGATGAAATGGGACGGCCAGCGCACCCTCGCCACGGTGACCGACGGACAGTGCCGGCTGACCAGCCGCACCGGCAACGACATCACCCGGAGCTTCCCCGAGCTCCCCCACCCGCTCACCACTGCGACGGACGGCCGGGACTGCATCGTCGACGGCGAGATCGTCACGCTCGATTCCGAGGGTCGGCCGTCCTTCGCCCGGTTGCAGCGCCGGATGCACGTCCACCGCCCCACCGAAGAGCTACGTGCCGAGCTACCGGTCCTGATCTACCTGTTCGACGTCCTCGCTCTCGACGGAGAGTCCACGACGGAGCTGTCCTATCTGGAGCGCCGGGCCGTCCTCGAGGACCTGATCGTCCCCGGACCTCGGGTTCAGCTGTCGCCCTACTGGACCGATGTCGACGCACCGACCATGCTCACGGTCGCGCGCGAACACGGCCTCGAAGGGATCGTCGCCAAGGACCCGGACGCACCGTATCTACCCGGGACCCGTAGCGACGGCTGGATCAAGACGCCGCTGCGTCGGAACACCGAGGTGGTCGTCGTCGGGTGGCTCCCCGGATCCGGCAAAGGCTGCCGGCGGCATC
>NZ_AJVB01000752.1:0-1184 GCF_000278445.1 Rhodococcus sp. R1101 | reverse complement strand
CTGCCGCGGCCGACGAGATCACCGCCGTGATCGACGGCATGACCGCACTTCTCGACGACATCCCGATCATGGTGGAGGTGCTCGGTTCCTGGGCGGCCGAGGCGGCGACGGCCCTCGAATCGAACATCGACGTTCTCGCCGAGTTCCTGCCCGACCCGGCCCAGCAGGCCGTCGCGATCGGGTTCGTCCGGCGCGTCGCCGAACAATCGGGACCGCAACAGCACGGAGCGCGGTCATGACCGAGCGCACCGTCCGGCTCGTCCACCGGGCCGCCCTTGTCCTCACCGTAGTAGTGGCCTGCACGAACGCCGTCCTTGCTGCGCTGGACGTCTTCGCCCCGGCGACCGCGCTGAAGGTCTGGCTCGGATTCGAGCTACCTCTCGGGGTCCTGGTGCTGATCGTCGGAGCGGTGCGCATCCGAGTTCTGCGCCGATCCGAAGCCCCATGGGCGAGGGTGCTCGACGAACTCGTCGGCCGCGTGCCCGCAACCCTGATGCGCGCGGAGCTGAGAAGCTACCGCGCACTGTGGTTGCTGATACGAGGGCGTCGAGTCGATGCCGGCCCCGGGGTGACGACGATCGGCTACACCCGCGGCACGATGAGCGTGCCGATCGCGTGGCTCGTGGCGTCGGTCATCGAGATCGCGGTGGTCCACATACTCGTGCCCTGGGAGTGGCTGCGCTGGACGTTGTCGATCGTCTCGGTGTGCTCACTTCTTCCCCTGGTCGGGTGGCTCGCGGATCGTGTCGTCAATCCGCATCTTCTGACGCGGGACGGCCTGGTCCTGCGCGCCGGACATCAGGTCGTGGCACATATCGGCGCCGACAACCTGCAGCGATGCACTCCTCGCCACCGCTTCCGGCCGACGGAGACGCGCGTGGATGGCGAGGTGCTGTTCCTGCCCGGACCCGACGGCACCAATCTCGACCTCATGCTCGCGGAACCTGTCGACGTCCTGTTGCCGGCATTCTTCGAACACCGCCGCCGTCCGGCGCTCGTGAGCCGGGTCTCGATCCACGTCGACGATCCCGCGGTGGCGCGCCGAGTACTCGACGCCGCGCTTCTCACCTGATGCGGCGAGGGTGAAATCGACGATTTCGTCCACCGAATTCGCTTCACAGGCGGTGACCCGCGTTCATCGTGTATGTGACGAACGGAGTCCCCGTGTCCCGCAATTCGTCCCG
>NZ_AJVB01000751.1:0-1187 GCF_000278445.1 Rhodococcus sp. R1101 | reverse complement strand
GGCACCCTTCGCGGAACGTGGGCTCCGTCCGGAGACAGAGGCGCGCTGTCGACAAGGTGCACCCGTCCGCGCAGGGTGCGCCCGTGGAACGGAGTGCGTCGTCAGGAGTGCTCGCGGAGGAAGGCGATGTCGTCGGCGAGTCCCTCCGCCGGGGTCTCGAGCACGATCGGTGCGTCGGCCTGCACCGCGATCTCCGCGAGCAACTGCGGATCGATCTGCCCATCGGTGAGATTGGCATGCCGGTCGCGGGCCGAATCGAACTCGTCGCGGGAATTGTTCAGGTGCACCAGATCGATCCGGCCGGTGACCGCACGCACGCGTTCGACGACACCGACGAGATCCTCCCCGGCCGCCCAGGCATGACAGGTGTCGAGGCAGAAACCGGGGCCGTAATCGCCGATGGCGTCCCACAGGCGGCCGATCGCGTCGAGATAGCGAGCCATCGCGAAATCGCCACCCGCCGTGTTCTCCACGAGGATCGGCACCCCGAACCCACCCTTGTCCTCCTGCCGTTCGAACAATTTGCGCCAGTTCTCGACTCCCGCGGCGACGTCCTCACCCGCGCGCACGTGCCCACCGTGGACGACCAACCCGAGAGCGCCGATCCGCGCGGCCGCCTCGGCATGATCGGCGACGGCCTTGCGCGACGGCATCCGCACCCTGTTGTTCAGGCTCGCCACGTTGACGACGTACGGCGAGTGCACCACCACGTCGACATCCGACGCGAGGATCTGCTCGGTGCGCGGATGCACACCGGGCTTCGTCCACTTCTGCGGGTCCGACAGGAACACCTGCACGAGATCGGCGCCGAGATGTTCGCCCTGACCGATGGGATCGTCGTCCTGCCGGACGTGCGCACCTATCCGCATGTCCCACAGGGTAGGGGGATGTCCCGGCGACCGGGACCACAACACCCGGACCTGCCCGGAATCTGGTCGACTCGTCGCACTCGACGACACGACGAACGACGGGAAACGACGACGCATGGGCACACTCGACGGCAAGGTCGCGCTGATCACCGGAGCGGGGCAGGGGATCGGCCAGGGCGTGGCCTTCGCGCTGGCCCGCGAAGGCGCGGCGATCGCGGTCACCGGCCGGACCGAATCGAAGCTGGTGGACACCGTCGAGCAAGTCCGCGCTCTCGGCGGCACCGCGGAGCCGGTGGTGTGCGACATCGCAGATCCGGA
>NZ_AJVB01000750.1:0-1196 GCF_000278445.1 Rhodococcus sp. R1101 | reverse complement strand
CGAAGAGTGATACGAGATGCGGGAGAACCCCGCGGGATCAGTATGGGAACCGGTCGATGCCGCCGCCTGCGTAGACGACTACCCCATTTCGACGGGGCCGGTCGCGCCGCCGGTGCGTAGCCGTTCTCGATTTCGGTGTTCCCGACCGCGCTGAGCGATGTCGGGAACACCGAAATCGCATCCGGTCACCGCGTGTGCGACCGCTCCGGGACCGACCGGAACCAGTCCCCCACACGCGACACCAGCGCGGGATCTCCTGCAGCCGTGACGGATCCGTCCCGGACAGCGCGCGACCAATCGCCCCGACCGCGAGCCAGCGCCAGCAGTGCCGGGATCGACGGCTCGAGATACACGTAGCTCGAGTCGGCGGTTCTCGTCGGCGCGTCGGGCGGAGGGATCTGGTCGATCTGGTACGCCCTCGATCGTCCGGAGCGGGTGCGGGGCGCGGTCACGCTCGGGTCCGTCCCGCTGCTGCCCGGTGCTCGGATTCCCGTCGATGTCCGGGTCATGGCGACCCCCGTTCTCGGGCAACTGCTCGGCCGCATCGTGAAACCGGGTCGACGGATGCTGCTGCACCTGCTGTCCTCGGTGGGCGAAGGCGAGACCATCCGGCGGTACCCCGAGCTGCTCGACTCGCTCGTCGACGCGGCGCACGATCCCGTCGCGAGGGCAGCGAACGTTGCGGAGTTGCAGGCGATCCTGTCACCGTTCGGCACCCAGCGCGCCGCCAGGATCTGTCCGGATGTGCTGCGGCAGCTACACGTTCCCACGCTGATGATCTGGGGTGACCACGATCCCGTGGTCCCGGTCGAGGACGCCCGGGCCGTCGCGGCACTCGTACCGCACGCGCATCTGGAAGTGCTGGTCGCGGGACACGTGCCTCAGCTCGGCCATCCCGCACGGGTGGCGGCGCTGATCGAGGAGTTCGCCCACTCGATTCCGTGAGCAGCCCGCGGGACGCGATCAGTGCTTCAGGTGTTGCAGCCGTTCGTGTTCCGACAGTCCACCCCACACTCCGTGCGGTTCGCCGCTGAGTATCGCGTGGGTGCGGCACTCGGCCAGCACCGGGCAGTTCGCGCAGATGCGTTTCGCGACGACCTCGCGCCGCCTGCGGATGCTCGGTGGCTCGCCGTCCGGGGCGAAGAAGAAGTACTCGTCGGAGGTCCGGCAGTTGGCATGCTGCTGCCATCCGAGAC
>NZ_AJVB01000749.1:0-1198 GCF_000278445.1 Rhodococcus sp. R1101 | reverse complement strand
GCCCCGGGCGCCGCTACCGGCGTCGAGTGCGGTGACCTGACCGCATCCCCGCGGGTCACGGTAGACGGAGACCACATCGCCCCAGGCCTCGGTGGCCGCGCACAACGCCCGGTCGCGGTCGTACCGCCAGCGCTCCTCACCCGACTGCGGGTCACGGCCGACGACCGCACCACCGTCGGCCGTGGCGATCGTGCCCCCGGACACCACCGGTGCGGTCGTCGCGGCGCTCGGAGCACGCCACAGTTCGGCGAGGGTCCGGGGGAGCGACTGTGCGGTCGCGGGAGTGGGGACGGGTCCGTCCCAGGTCGTCGACGTGGTGCCCCGCGCATCCGACGTCAGCCAGACGGCACTCGCCGCCACCAGAGCGGTGACGACGAGTGCGGCTGCGACGAGAAGGTCGGTGCGGGTGCGGCGCTCGGGCGCGAGCACGTGGTTATCGTGCGGACGACGTCGAGACTGCTTCCACGCTCGACGTGTCCTGCTGCTCTGCGCGACCGGCGGGGCCCTCGCCCGAACGGGTGCGACGGCGACGACGGCGACGACGGGCCGGAGCTTCCGCCCCGGTGTCCTCGCCCGTCTCGGATGCGGCCGGCTGTGCCTCGGTCGCCGCCGAGTCGTCGGCACCGGTAGGAGCGGCGTCCGTCGCGGAACCGTCGGCCGACCTGCCGCGCACGGTGCGACGGCGGACCCGGTTGCGCTTCGGGCGCGATCCCGCCTCGCGGCCGGCGCGCTCGCGCTTCTCGCCGTCCTCGGCGGGAGCGGCGGCGGGGGCGGCCTTGCGGACACGCCCGGTGGCGTCGGTCGGGATGTTCAGTTCCTCGAACAGGTGCGGGGAGCTCGAATAGGTCTCGATCGGATCCGGGATGCCGAGATCGAGCGCCTTGTCGATGAGCTGCCAGCGCGGCACGTCGTCCCAGTCGACGAGGGTGATCGCGATACCGGTACGTCCGGCGCGACCGGTACGGCCGATGCGGTGGACGTAGGTCTTCTCGTCCTCGGGGCACTGGTAGTTGATGACGTGGGTGACGTCGTCGATGTCGATACCGCGCGCGGCGACATCCGTCGCGACGAGCACGTCGATCTTGCCGCTGCGGAACTTGTCGAGTGCCTTCTCGCGCGCGATCTGACCGAGATCGCCGTGCACCGCGCCGCATGCGAAGCCGCGCTCGACGAGATCGTCGGCGACCTTCTGCGCCGT
>NZ_AJVB01000748.1:0-1205 GCF_000278445.1 Rhodococcus sp. R1101 | reverse complement strand
CGCGACCGACCTCGTGCCGGACCTGGCGGGCGGCCTCGAGGAACGGCTGGGATTCGATGTCGCCGACGGTGCCGCCGATCTCGGTGATCACCACGTCCGGGACCTGGCCCTCGGCGTCCGGGGCGGCCATGGCGAGGATGCGGCGCTTGATCTCGTCGGTGATGTGCGGGATGACCTGCACGGTGTCGCCGAGATATTCACCGCGTCGTTCCTTGGCGATGACCGTGGAGTACACCTGGCCGGTGGTGACATTGGCGTCGGCGGACAGGTCCCTGTCGAGGAAGCGCTCGTAGTGACCGACGTCGAGGTCGGTCTCGGCACCGTCCTCGGTGACGAAGACCTCGCCGTGCTGGAACGGATTCATCGTGCCGGGGTCGACATTGAGGTACGGGTCGAGCTTCTGCATCGTCACGCGCATGCCGCGTGCGGTGAGCAGAGTGCCCAGGCTCGACGCTGTGAGCCCCTTGCCGAGCGAGGATGCGACGCCCCCGCTGACGAAGATGTGCTTGGTAGGGGTACGCGAGTGGCGTGACTGTGGCAAAGAAGCTCCCGTGACGTCAGGTGCAGGACTTTTGGACTGATGCGATACAGCTGGGGCCTGCCGACCCACGGAACTTCACGGTAACACCTCCGCGGGCCGGCGCGTACCCGACTCGCGGGTGCGGACCGCCGGTGCAATCGACGTCACAGGCCCGTCCCGGATCGGGACGGCCGCGGCGACGCTCAGCGAGCCGGGGAACCGACCGTGACGGCGGTCGCGCTCGGACCGGTCCCGTACCGGCCGCTGCCGCCGTCGAACTGCTCGCGCAACGCGAGGACCGTCGTCAGGCGCCCCGATTCGCGGTCGAGGTTGTCCACCGTGGACAGGCCCGCGGCGAGCGCGGCATCGGCCCGCACCACCGCGATGGGTCCGTTGCCCTCCGCTGCCCCGGTGCGGCCTGCGAGGACCGCGCCGGCGCCGCGGCCGTCGACGACCCCGGCGAACCGGGCGATCAGCGACCCGCGGTTACCGCCGCGTTCGGCGTTGCCGCTGTGGTCGCCGGTGACGACGAGCGCGCTCTGGGCCGGGTCGATCCGGTCGTCCTCGTAGGTGACGAAACCGCCGCTGCGCAACGTGGTGAGCGCCAGGGCGCGTTCCTCCGGGGTGCTCCGCGGCCCGCCGGTGGCCGGGTCGACGAGCAGCACCGCGCCGAGCAGATCCCCGG
>NZ_AJVB01000747.1:0-1205 GCF_000278445.1 Rhodococcus sp. R1101 | reverse complement strand
GGGGAGCCAGCTCGTCGCCCGCGCCCTCACCCTCGCGCCTCTCGAGGGAGAGGATCGGGGCCGCTGGCTCGACCTGTGCGCGGGACCGGGCGGAAAGGCGGCGCTGCTCGGCGCCATCGCGGCGATCGACGGATTCGCCGTCGACGCCGTCGAACCGGTCGAGCACCGCGCCGAACTGGTCCGCAAGACCGCCCGCGACCTGCCGGTAACCGTGCATGTCGCCGACGGCCGCGACCCCGGCCTCGAACCGGGATACGACCGCATCCTCGTCGACGCTCCCTGCACGGGTCTCGGTGCTCTGCGGCGGCGTCCCGAGGCGCGATGGCGGAGGCAACCGGGCGACGTCGCCGAACTCGTGCGGCTGCAGAAGGAACTGCTCGCGTCGGCGATCGGGCTGTTGCGTCCCGGCGGCGTGGTGCTCTACTCCACGTGTTCACCGCACGTCTCCGAGACGGTCGCCGTCGTGTCCGACGCGGTGCGCCGCCACGGCGTCGAGCAACTCGACACACGCGAACTCGTTCCCGGCGTGCCGGGGATCGGGGAGGGGCCGGGAGTCCAGCTGTGGCCGCACCGGCACGGCACCGACGCCATGTTCATGGCGGCGCTGCGTAGACCCGAGCACTGACCGAGGGGAGTCGCCACTCCCGGACCGGTCGGGCGAAAGCCCCGCGCGCCGGCCCGCCGGTCCGAATAGGGTTTCGGTCATGCCCGAGATCGTCACCTTGACCATGAACCCGGCGCTCGACGTCACGACCTTCACGGACGCGGTGGTGCCCACCCGCAAACTCCGCTGTGACGAGCCGTTCTACGACGCCGGTGGAGGAGGAGTGAACGTCGCGAAGGTCGCGTGCGTGCTCGGTGCCTCGGCCGCCGCCGTCTATCCGGCCGGCGGTGCGCGGGGCGAGCAGATGAGCGGTCTGCTCGACGACGACGGTGTCGAGGAGCACATCGTCTCCATCGCGGGGTCCACCCGCGAGTGCTTCACGGCGATCGACCGCAGGAGCGGTCAGGAATATCGCTTCGTCACGCCCGGCCCCGAGCTGACGAGCGAGGAGCAGGAGCGTTGCCTGGCGACGCTCGAGAAGGTCGCCGAAGGTGCGAAGTACGTGGTGGCGAGTGGCAGCTTCCCGCCCGGAGTCCCCGGAACCTTCGTGCGCCGCATCGCCGCGGTTGCCCGGGAAGCCGGCGCCCGCTTCGTCCTCGAC
>NZ_AJVB01000746.1:0-1211 GCF_000278445.1 Rhodococcus sp. R1101 | reverse complement strand
ACCTGGGTTGCATAGGCGGAGGCGTCCTGGACCCCGAAGCGCGCCGCTGCGCAGCCCCCGACGGCGACGGGCGGGCAACGGTCGCCGTGACGGGCCGTGCGGCCGATCCTGCGTGTGCACGTGCGCAGACCGCACATCTGCGCGAGCAGCGCCGCGACGTCCGCGGCGTCGGCGCGTACCGAGAACGGACCGATCGCGTCGGGTCCGGGAGTGCGGCTCACAGCGAGGCGCGGAAACGCTTCGTCGGTGAGGATGATCCACCAGCCGCGCATCGGATACTTCGACCGGCGGTTGTACGGAGGGGTGTGGGCGGCGATCAGCCGGAGTTCGCGGACGCCGGCCTCGAGCCCGTGGGCGCATTCGACATGATCGATGCGGGTGGCGAGCGCGACCATCTCCCGCAGCCGCGGCCGCGTCTCGGAGCCCGTGAAATAGGTACGGACGCGCCGGTGCAGGTCGACCGCCGTGCCGACGTACAACACCTCGTCGGACGGCCCCCGGAACATATAGACACCGGGCTTGCGCGGAAGGTGTGCGGCGAGTGCGCGTTTGGCCCGTTGCTCGGCGGTGACCACCGGCATGTAGTCGCGCAGCTCGGTGAGGCTGTGGACCCCCTGGTTGCCGACTCGTTCGATGAGGGCGTGCAACACGTCCACGGTGGCCCGTGCGTCGTCGAGCGCGCGGTGGGTGGGCACGGTGGAGACCCTGAACAGCTCGGCCAGCGCGGAGAGCTTCACCGACGGCGCCTCGTCGCGTCCGAGGACACGACGGGCCAGTTTGACGGTGCACAGGACCTGGAAGCGGGGCCATGCCAGCCGGCACCGGGCGGCAGCCGCCTGGAGAAATCCGACGTCGAAACCGGCGTTGTGCGCGACGAGCACCGATCCGGACGCGAACTCGAAGAAGGCGGGCAGTACTTCCTCGATCCTGGGGGCCGCGTAGACCATCGCAGTGGTGATGCCGGTGAGTTGCACGATGTACGGAGGAATGGGACGCCCGGGATCGACGAGGGTCGCGAACTCGCCGAGCACCTCGCCGGCACGGATCTTCACCGCACCGATCTCGGTGATGGCGTCCTCGGCGGCCTTCCCGCCGGTCGTCTCGAGGTCGACGACGACGAAGGTGGTGTTGCGCAGGGGTGTGTCGAGCTCGTCGAAACCCAGTTGCACGCCGAGGGCCGATGGTTGCGGCGAGGTCATGCGGCGAGCCTA
>NZ_AJVB01000745.1:0-1224 GCF_000278445.1 Rhodococcus sp. R1101 | reverse complement strand
CCGCGTCCCCGCTCGATCGTGTCCAGACACCCCTCGTGCCGGTCGCGGTGCCGGAGAATCCGGAGGCCGTGCGGCGCGCCCCCTCGGTCGCCGCAGGCCGGCTGGGCCTGGTGGAGTTCGGAACGGAACGCGCCGAGCGGATCGCCGCGGTCTCCGCAGAGCGGCTCGCCGCGGGATGCGAGTGCGTCGTCGCGGTGGTCCTCCGCGGTACCGCAGCACAGTTCCGGGCCGTCGCCGACGAACCGGACGTGCGCGCCGTGGAGGTCCTGCCCGCCGACGCGGTCGCGGGACGCTTCGCGGTGACCCCGCTGCTCCCCACCCATGTCGGGACGGTCGTGCCCGGCCCCGACGACGGGGAGGTGTGATGTCACCTCGGGACGACGGTCCCTTCGGGACGACAGTGCACCGGCGACGCCGTACGGTGATCCGGTGACCGACTCGGGGCGACACGGCGATTCGGGACAACGGAGCCTCGTGCGCACGGGCGTGCTGTGCGGACTCGGCGCCTACGGGTTGTGGGGACTGTTCCCCGCCTACTTCGGTCTGCTCGAACCCGCCGGCGCCGTCGAGATCCTCGCGCATCGCGTGCTGTGGACTCTCGTGCTCATGCTGGTCGTGCTCGGTGTCATGGGCCGTCTGGCCACCCTGCGCGGCCTGTCCGTCCGCACGTGGGGTCTGGTCGCCGCGGCCTCCACCGCGATCGCGATCAACTGGGGCGTGTACATCTACGGTGTGGTCTCGGGCCGGGTGGTCGAGACGGCGCTCGGCTACTTCGTCAACCCGCTCGTCAGCGTGGTGTTCGGTGTCCTGTTCTTCCGCGAACGACTGCGGCCGGCGCAGATCGCCGCGCTGGTGCTGGCGGTGTGTGCGGTGGTGGTGATCACCGTCGACTACGGCAGACCGCCGATCATCGCTCTGACCCTGGCGCTGTCGTTCGCGTCCTACGGAGTGATCAAGAAGATCGTGCCGCTGGACCCGCGGACATCGCTGGCGGGGGAGGGAGTCGTCGCCGCTCCGTTCGCGCTCGGATACGTGATCTTCCTCGCGGTGACAGGTACCGGAACCTTCCTCGGGCACGGGGTGGATCACACCGCCCTGCTCGTGTCGACGGGTCTGGTGACCGCGGTGCCGCTGCTGCTCTTCGGTGCGGCCGCGCAACGGGTCCCCCTCGCGACGCTCGGCATGCTGCAGTACCTCACGCCGAGTCTGCAGATGGCATGGGGT
>NZ_AJVB01000744.1:0-1228 GCF_000278445.1 Rhodococcus sp. R1101 | reverse complement strand
GCGAGAGAATTGCGACCGCACCCTGCAGAACCGGAAGTGCCGTCACGGCACCCGACCCTTCACCGAGACGCATACCGAGATCGACGATCGGTTCGAGGCGCAGATGTCGCAGCGCGATGTCGTGCGCGGGCTCGGCCGACCGGTGACCGGCCACCCACCACCGTGCCGCGCCGGGAGCGAGTTCCTCGGCGACCATCGCGGCGGCCGTGACGACGACGCCGTCGAGGATCACCGGCGTCCGGCGCACCGCGGCCTGCGCGAGGAAGCCGGCCATGGCCGCGAAATCGGCGCCCCCGGCGACGCGGAGCAACGCGACGGGATTCCGTACGTGCGGCCGGGCGCGCCGCATGGCGTCGCGGATCGCGGTGACCTTGCGCATCCATCCGGCGTCGTCCACGCCGGTGCCGCGGCCGACCGCGGCGACGGGCTCGGTGGAGGTGAGGGTGGCGATGAGAACGGTTGCGGGAGTGGTGTTCCCGATCCCCATGTCACCCGCGACGAGCAGATCGGCGCCCTCGTCGACCTCTCGGTCGGCGAGCGTGCGGCCGGCTTCGATCGCGCGGACGGTCTCGTCGTGGGTCAGCGCGTCCTCGCGGTCGATGCTGCCGCTCGAGCGCCGGATCTTGAACGCGGACACCTCGGGGGAGGTGTCGCTCTCGACCGCCATGTCGACGACCCGCACGCCTGCCCCGGCCGCTGCGGCGAGCACGTTCACGGCGGCGCCACCCCCGGACAGGTTCGCGACCATCTGCGCGGTGACCTCCGGTGGATAGGCCGAGACCCCGTTGCGCGCGACACCGTGGTCGCCGGCGAAGACCACGACCCGCGGTCGGCGGAAGGGGTGAGGCGGGACCTCGCCCTGACAGGCCGCGACCCAGCACCCGAGATCCTCGAGTCGTCCGAGCGACCCGGCGGGTTTCGTCAGATCCCGCTGACGCTCCTCGGCGGCGACGCGTGCTTCGAGATCGGGCAGGTCGACGCGCGGGAACTCGACGTCGGCGGGGGAATCGGAACCGCTGGTCACAGGTCACCTCTCGGACGGAACTTCACGCCAGAACGCTATCAATCGACCCTCACCGGCAGGAATTCGACGATATGCGTCATTGCTGCCACTTCCGGGTGGCCTTCATCGCGGAGACGACTCGGCCGCGGCACCGCATGTCGCAGGACATGCAAGCCGCGGCCGGGATCCGGGCGGCTACCACCGGGCGCGTGCGGAGCGCCTCAC
>NZ_AJVB01000743.1:0-1229 GCF_000278445.1 Rhodococcus sp. R1101 | reverse complement strand
AACATGTAGAAGACGTTCCACTCGAGCGGGACCGCCAACGGGAAGGTCGAGGTGATGAAGATGTGGAACATGACCATGCCGATGATGGCGAGCCAGGTGATCGCCGTGTTCGTGGAGAACAGCAGCACCAGCGGGACGACGAGTTCGACGACGGTGCCGCAGACATGGGCGAGGAACCAGCTGACCTTGGACGGACGCAGGTCCTGCGGGAAGTTGCGGTAGAGCGAGCGCTTGAACCGCTTCGAAGTGATCCACGGGGTGTTGCTGAGCATCGGCGGGATCACATTGGTGAAGTGGTGGCCGAACTTGGAGACACCTGCGCCGAACCACACGGTGACCAGCGCGATCTTGGCTGCCAGGATCATATCGACGTGGTTGCTGAAGATGCCGAAGAAGAACATGACTGCGACGTACTGTTCCGAGCGTGCGGCCAGGAAGACCACGCGGTCGCGCAGGCCCATGACGATGATGAGGCCGACGTAGGTCAGCAGCGCCCACTGCGGGAGCAAGCCGACCTCGCTTCCCGGCAGGGCAGCGGTCGTGACGCCGGGTCCGAGCAGCAGGAACAGCAGCGTGGCCAGGAGCGCGAAGTAGATCGCGACGTCGACGACGGTGCGATGGTCACCGCGGGTGAACGGCACCACCTTCGGCCAGGGTGGGAGCCGCAGGGTGCCGCGGCGGGTCCAGTAACGCCAGCCACCGGTGAACGGCTTGAACTTGAACGCCAGCGGTCCGGAGGACGACGCGTAGCCGGTGATCTCGAACAGGATCGTCCACACCATCAACTTCTGGTAGACGATCGGCTCGCCCCACCAGCCGGCGAGATCGGCGAAACCCAGTCCGGGCGTGGTGAGTCCGACGACCGCCACCCCACCGAGAACGTAGAAGATCAGCTTGTACACGTACAGCATGTGCATCTGTTTGGGGCTGCCGAAACCGTATTCGGCCCAGTGGGTCGCCAGCACCCGCATGCGCTCCATGAAGGGCATGTCGTCGTAGGTGGCCGGGTCGACCGGTGGCATGTCTGCCGTCTTGAATCCCATTGTTACTCCTGAAGGTGGGCAGGGCTCATCACCGCGAGGGGGACTCGCGTCGAGGTAGGACGAGAGATGGGGTCAGGCGTGTTGCAGTGTGCGCCTGAGCGAGGGCTTGTCGATCTTGCCGACGGGGTTCTTCGGTAGTGCGTCGAGGATGTCGATCCGCTCGGGCACCTTCGCGCGCATCAGGTG
>NZ_AJVB01000742.1:0-1229 GCF_000278445.1 Rhodococcus sp. R1101 | reverse complement strand
GGCGCCCCCGGAACCGCTGGGGCCCGAGTCGCTGACGTGGAGATATTTCGGCGGGTGGCGCGGAATGCTCTTCGGACCCTGGGCGGGGTCGATGCAGAACATGCATCCCGGGCTCGGGGCCGGTGTCGAGGAACACTCGACGTTCTTCGACGAACGATGGGAACGCCTCTACCGATCGCTGTACCCGATCTACGGGGTCGTCTTCGACGGTGCCCGCGCCCCGGAGACCGCGGCGAAGGTGCGCGGCTACCACACCACCGTCAAGGGAGTCGACAAGCACGGCCGCAGGTATCACGCGCTCGATCCCGGCACCTTCTATTGGGCGCACGCGACCTTCTTCTACAGTCTCGTCGTCTCCATCGAGTGGTTCGACGGACCGCTCACCGTCGAGCAGAAGCACCGGCTGTTCGACGAGCACGTGCAGTGGTACCGGCTGTACGGCATGCCGATGCACTCGGTCCCCGAGTCCTGGGAGGACTTCCTCGCGTACTGGGACCGCATGTGCCGCACCGTGCTCGAGGACAACAAGGCCACCCGCGACGTGCTCGACCTGTCGAATCTCGGGCGCCCGCCCTTCCTGCGGTGGTTCCCCGAAAGGGTCTGGAAATTGATCCGCCCGCCGGTGACCGCCGGTTTCCTGTGGCTCACCATCGGGTTGTACGACCCGCCGGTGCGCGAGCTGCTCGGTTACCGGTGGAGCCGGCCGGAGCAGACACTGCACGCGCTCGTCGGCCGCACGATCGGATTCGGCACGAAGCTCGTGCCGTGGCGGTACCGCTACCACCCGCGGGCCCGTGCCGGTTGGGACCGCGCATGCGGGCGGATCCCGGCCGGTACCGGCCTGCTCGAGACACCCGGGCGCAACCTGCCGCCCCTCGACCGCCGCGACTCACCGATGCACTACAGCCCGGACGTGGCGAACCGGCACCGCCCCACCGCCGTTTCACCCTGACACATCCCGCCCGACACCGAGGTCGGCGAGCCCGGTCTGTGTCACGCTATCGAGGTGTCCACGCCTTCGTACCTGTCGTCCGGACGGCGCCGCCCTCTGTCCCCGGAGTCGGCGGCCTCCCGCATCAGCGCCTACGTCTACGGCAACATTCTGGTGCTGGCCGCGCTCGTCCCCATCACGAGCTCACCCGAGTACATCGGGATCGCGATCGTGATCGGTACCGCGCTCTCGACGTTCATCGCCCATGTCTTCGCGGAGTCGGTCGCCCAATCGGTTC
>NZ_AJVB01000741.1:0-1229 GCF_000278445.1 Rhodococcus sp. R1101 | reverse complement strand
TCGATCGAGAACGTCGACCCGGTCACCGGGGAACTTCTCGAACGCGAACCGCGGGGCCTTGACCACGACGTAGTCGAGGCTCGGTTCGAAGCAGGCCGGAGTTTCCTTGGTGATGTCGTTGACGATCTCGTCGAGGGTGTAGCCGATGGCGAGCTTGGCGGCCATCTTCGCGATCGGGTAGCCGGTGGCCTTCGACGCGAGCGCCGACGACCGCGACACGCGCGGGTTCATCTCGATGACGACGAGCCGGCCGTCGCGCGGATCCATCGCGAACTGGATGTTGCAGCCGCCGGTGTCGACACCGACCTCGCGCAGGATGGCGATCGAGAGGTCGCGCATCTGCTGGTACTCGCGGTCGGTGAGCGTCATCGCGGGGGCGACGGTCACCGAGTCGCCGGTGTGCACACCGACCGGGTCGACGTTCTCGATCGAGCAGACGATAACGACGTTGTCGGCACCGTCGCGCATGAGTTCGAGCTCGTATTCCTTCCAGCCGAGGATGGATTCCTCGATGAGCACGTTCGCGGTGGGCGAGGCCGCGAGGCCACCGCCGGCGATGCGCTCGAGGTCGGCGTCGTCGTAGGCCATGCCGGAGCCGAGGCCGCCCATGGTGAAGGAGGGTCGCACCACGACGGGGAAGCCGAGCTCGGCGACGGTCGCACGGACCTCGTCCATCGTGTAGCAGACGGCCGAGCGGGCGGATTCGCCGCCGCACTTGGTGACGATGTCCTTGAACTTCTGCCGGTCCTCGCCGCGCTGGATGGCGTCGAAGTCGGCGCCGATGAGTTCGACGCCGTACTTGTCGAGGATGCCGCGCTCGGACAGCGCGACGGCGGTGTTGAGTGCGGTCTGGCCACCGAGGGTCGCGAGCACTGCGTCGATAGGCGTGCCGTTGGCCTGTTCGGTCGCGATGACCTTCTCGACGTAGTCGGCGGTGATCGGCTCGATATAGGTCGCATCGGCGAACTCGGGATCGGTCATGATCGTGGCCGGGTTCGAGTTCACGAGGGAGACCCGCAGGCCCTCCTCGCGGAGCACCCGGCACGCCTGGGTGCCCGAATAGTCGAATTCGCAGGCCTGCCCGATGACGATCGGGCCGGACCCGATGACCAGGACGTGGGAGAGATCGGTACGGCGTGGCATTTAGTTCTTCTCTCCCTCGAGCAGGCGGGTGAAACGATCGAACAGGTCGACGGCATCGTGGGGACCGGCCGCCGCCTCGGGGTGGT
>NZ_AJVB01000740.1:0-1249 GCF_000278445.1 Rhodococcus sp. R1101 | reverse complement strand
TCGGCGGTCGCGGCGACCCCACCGAGCGCGGAGTCGTCTCCACGGCGTCGTACGAAGCGCGGGCCCACGGGGTGGGGTCGGGAATGCCGCTGCGGGTCGCGGCGCGCAAGATCCCCGACGCGGTCTTCCTGCCCGTCGACGCCGACACCTACAACGAGGTGTCGCAGGTCGTGATGGACACCCTCCGCGGCTTCGACGGGGTGGTCGACGTGCTCGGCTGGGACGAGGCGTTCATGGGCGTGCAGACCCACGATCCGGAGGCGTTCGCGCGCGAGGTGCAGGCCGCGGTGCTCGACGCGACCGGTCTGCACTGCTCCATCGGGATCGGCGACAACGTCCTGCGCGCGAAGATCGCAACGGGCTTCGGAAAACCCCGCGGTGTCTTCCGGCTGACGCGCGACAACTGGTTCGCGGTGATGGGGGAGCGCTCACCCGATTCGCTGTGGGGCATCGGTTCGCGCACGGTGAAGAAACTCGACACCATGGGCATCCGCACGGTCCGCGAGCTGGCGCGTGCCCCGGTCGACGAGATGGCAGCGCGGTTCGGACCCAAGACCGGTCCGTGGCTCGTCGGCCTCGGCGCCGGTGCCGGCTCGACGGAGGTGTCGACGGAGCCGTGGGTGGCCCGGTCGCGCAGCCGGGAGACGACCTTCCAGCACAACGTCGGCGACTGGAGTGCACTCGCGCAGTGCGTGCGCGATCTCGCGGCGCGGGCGGTCGACGACGTCCGCGGTGAGGGACGAGCGGGAGTGCGCGTCGCGCTGAAGATCCGCTACGCGCCGTTCGTCACCCACACCGCGAGTGTCGCCCTGCCGTCGCCCACCACGGATCTCGCAGCCGTCACCGATGCGGCCGTCGGACTGCTCGGCCGCTTCGATCACGACCGCGAGGTTCGCCTCGTCGGCGTACGGGTGGAGATGACGCCACCGGAGAAGCAGTTGCGTTAACGGCTGGCACACTGGGGCCGGTGCGATCGGTGACCAGGACACGGGGACATCTCCGACCACCGGAGGCCGCCGCAGCGGCGGTCTTCGGGACGTTGACGGCTGTGCTGTCGGTCGTCACCGGGCTGATACCCGTCGGTGTCGCCCAGGTGCTCGTGGCGCTCCCCGTCGCTTTCCTCGCCGCCACCGGCCGCCTGCGCGCGATCGTCGCTGCGACGGTCGCCGCAGGTGTCGTGGCGCTCGTGGCCGGAGGCCCGCTCGCCGTCGCCGCGGTCGCCGTCCTCTCCGGGATCGGAACGCTCGTC
>NZ_AJVB01000739.1:0-1255 GCF_000278445.1 Rhodococcus sp. R1101 | reverse complement strand
CCGGACCGGAGAAGGCCGTGGGGGATGCACAGGGCGACGATCGTCCGGACGGCTTCCTCACCGCGCGCATCGACGCGGTCGCCGCCCTCACCGACCTGCTGAACACTCTGGGAGCGTAAGTGAGCATCGAACACGAAATCGGCAGCTTCGCCGACGTCCCGCTGACGGACCCGGCCGCACCGGCGCCCGCCGCTCCCACCGCGGAGCAGGCCGCCGCGCTCGTCGAGTCCGTCGCCGAGGCGAACAACTACAGCACCGAGGACGTCGTGTGGTCGACGCCCGAGGGCATCGACGTCAAGCCGGTCTACACCAAGGCCGACCGCGACGCAGTCGTCGCCGAGGGGTACCCGCTCGGCAGCTACCCGGGTCTGGCGCCGTTCGTGCGTGGGCCGTACCCGACGATGTATGTGAACCAGCCGTGGACCATCCGTCAGTACGCCGGCTTCTCCACCGCCGCCGAGTCCAACGCCTTCTACCGGCGCAACCTCGCCGCCGGTCAGAAGGGTCTGTCGGTGGCCTTCGACCTGGCCACGCACCGCGGCTACGACTCCGATCACCCGCGTGTGCAGGGTGACGTCGGTATGGCCGGTGTCGCGATCGACTCGATCCTCGACATGCGTCAGCTGTTCGACGGCATCGATCTGTCGCAGGTGTCGGTGTCGATGACCATGAACGGCGCGGTGCTGCCGATCCTGGCGCTGTACGTCGTGGCGGCCGAGGAACAGGGCGTCAAGCCCGAGCAGTTGGCCGGAACCATTCAGAACGACATTCTGAAGGAGTTCATGGTCCGCAACACGTACATCTATCCGCCGAAGCCGTCGATGCGGATCATCTCCGACATCTTCGCGTACACGTCGACGAAGATGCCGCGCTTCAACTCGATCTCGATCTCCGGCTACCACATCCAGGAAGCCGGGGCGACGGCCGACCTCGAGCTCGCCTACACCCTCGCGGACGGCATGGAGTACATCCGCGCCGGACTCGACGCGGGTATGGATGTCGACAAGTTCGCGCCGCGCCTGTCGTTCTTCTGGGCCATCGGCATGAACTTCTTCATGGAGGTCGCGAAGCTGCGTGCGGGCCGGCTGCTGTGGAGCGAGCTCGTCGAGAAGTTCGGTGCGAAGAACCCGAAGTCGAAGTCGCTGCGTACCCACTCGCAGACCTCCGGCTGGTCGCTCACCGCGCAGGACGTCTTCAACAACGTCGCGCGTACCTGCGTCGAGGCGATGGCTGCGACCCAGGGCCACACCCAGTC
>NZ_AJVB01000738.1:0-1259 GCF_000278445.1 Rhodococcus sp. R1101 | reverse complement strand
GTGACCGGCCCCGCACGGCCCACGCAGGCGAGTCCCGCACTTCCGACTAGCCTGGAGAAGTGCTGCTTCCGGATCTGATACCCGACCCCGTCGACGACGACGCGTTGTTCGACGCGTTCACCACCTGGACGACCGATCGGGGCATCACACTCTATCCGGCGCAGGAGGAAGCGCTCATGGAACTGGTCGCCGGATCCAACGTCATCCTTGCCACGCCGACCGGCTCCGGGAAGTCGATGGTCGCGCTCGGTGCGCATTTCTTCGCCATGGCGACGGGCAAGCGCACCTTCTACACCGCCCCGATCAAGGCCCTCGTGAGCGAGAAGTTCTTCGCCTTGTGCGACGTCTTCGGTGCCGACAAGGTCGGCATGATGACCGGCGACGCGTCGGTGAACTCCGGAGCCCCCATCATCTGCGCGACGGCCGAGATCGTCGCGAATCTCGCGCTGCGCGAAGGACCGGATTCCGACATCGGCCAGGTCGTGATGGACGAGTTCCACTTCTACTCCGAACCCGATCGCGGCTGGGCATGGCAGGTGCCGCTCATCGAGTTGCCGCACGCGCAGTTCCTGCTCATGTCGGCGACGCTCGGCGACGTGACGTTCCTGCAGAAGGATCTGACCCGGCGCACCGGACGGCCCACGGTCGAGGTCTCGGGCTCCGAACGTCCGGTGCCGTTGACGTTCTCGTATTCGCAGGCGCCCATCGGTGAGGCCATCGAGGAACTCGTGACGACGCATCAGGCGCCCGTCTACGTCGTGCACTTCACCCAGGCCGCAGCTCTCGAGCGCGCCCAGGCACTGACCAGCGTGAACATGTGCACCAAGGCCGAGAAGGAGGCGATCGCCGCGGCACTGGGCGACTTCCGGTTCTCGACCGGTTTCGGCAAGACTCTCTCGCGTCTCGTCCGGCACGGCATCGGCGTGCACCACGCGGGCATGCTGCCGAAGTACCGGCGCCTGATCGAGAAGCTCGCACAGGACGGGCTGCTCAAGGTCATCTGCGGCACCGACACGCTCGGCGTCGGCATCAACGTGCCGATCCGCACCGTGCTGCTCACCGGCCTGACGAAGTTCGACGGCACCCGCACCCGGCAGCTCAAGGCACGCGAGTTCCACCAGATCGCCGGCCGCGCCGGTCGCGCGGGGTACGACACGATGGGCACGGTCGTCGTGCAGGCACCCGAGCACGAGATCGAGAACGTGCGGGCGCTCGCGAAGGCCGGGGACGATCCGAAGAAGCGACGGAAGGTGCAGCGC
>NZ_AJVB01000737.1:0-1268 GCF_000278445.1 Rhodococcus sp. R1101 | reverse complement strand
GAGAAGCACCTGCGTATCCGCGCCGTCCTCGACAACGGCGCCGATCTGCGTTTCGTCGACCAGCGCACCTTCGGAGGCTGGGCCCTGGCGCCGCTCGTGGAGGTGGACGGCGATCGACTGCCGCTGCCCGTCGCGCACATCGCCCGCGACCCGATGGATCCCCGCTTCGACCCGGACGCGGTCGTGGCCGTGCTGCGCACCAAGCACACGGAGATCAAGCGTGCGCTGCTCGACCAGACCGTCGTCTCCGGAATCGGCAACATCTACGCCGACGAAGCGCTCTGGCGCGCAAGGATTCACGGGAACCGGCCGACCGACGCGCTGTCGCGACCGAAACTCCGGTCGGCACTCGACGCTGCCACCGAGGTGATGGCCGAGGCGCTGGGGCAGGGCGGTACGTCGTTCGACGCCCTCTACGTCAATGTCAACGGGGAGTCCGGCTACTTCGAACGCTCCCTGAACGTGTACGGGCGAGAGAACGAGCCGTGCCGACGCTGCGGCGCGCCGATCCGCCGTGAGAAGTTCATGAACCGCTCGTCGTACAGTTGCCCGAAGTGCCAGCCCCGACCGAGAACGACCCGGTAGCGCACGCGCATACCGGGCTGTTCGGAGCAGTGCCGGTCAGATGTCGAAGAACACCGTCTCGGCACCGCCGTCCGGGGTGTCCTGCAGCCGGATGTCGATCGTGTACACGGTGCGGCCGTCGCGCTGGGGAGCACATCTACTGGCTATTGCTCAGAGCAACCTGCGTGCTTGCTTAGAGAATAATCCGGCCACTTAGTTGGGTCACTTCTTATATGAGTCGGCGAATACTGAGGTGAGGACCCATACGTGATCGAACTGACATGCCGTACGCAGCTACTCATGATCACTAGCCGCATTCTCTATGCCTAAAACGATGCGTGAAGTCGTAACTTGCTTAGCGGTCTGCGGGTGTCCAAGTCGGGCATGATTGGTGTCGCTTATTCCCTCGTTTTGACGGATCTAGTTGTAATGCCCAGGGACGTTGGTCAGTCTGGTGACCGGCGGCCGGCCTCCGGGGGCGGAATGGGGCCGGTGATGATTATAGAAGTGAAGCCCGCCCGGGAGGGCGGCTCGGCGTTCGCCTTCTGAGTGATAGAAGCGCGCATAGGTCCAACCGTCGCCGAGCGTGCGGTGGAACCGCTCGATCTTCCGTTGGTTCGAGGTCGATACGGGCGGGTCCACTTCGGGACGATCCCGAGTTCGGCGCAGGCATCGCGCCAGGCGTGGGATCGATCCGCCGACCC
>NZ_AJVB01000736.1:0-1268 GCF_000278445.1 Rhodococcus sp. R1101 | reverse complement strand
CGGTCGGTTCGTCGGCGAAGATGACGTCGGGCTGCGGCAGCAGTGCGCGGGCCACCGCGACACGTTGCTGCTGGCCTCCCGACATCTCGTGGGGCTTGTGATCGAGACGATCGGCCAGTCCGAGGCGACCGGTCACCTCCTCGAACCAGGCCGCCGAGGGGCGGGTACCGGCGAGCCGCATCGGCAGCAGCACGTTGTCGCGGGCGGTCAGGACGGGCAGCAGGTTGAACGCCTGGAAGACGAAACCGATGCGGTCGCGGCGCAACCCGGTGAGAACGGCGTCGGACGCCGCACTGATCTCCACGTCCGCCCGGCGGCCGTCACCGTGGAGGACGACGCGTCCTGCGTCGATGTCGTCGAGGCCGGCGAGCGCATGCATGAGGGTCGATTTTCCCGAGCCGGACGGACCCATGATCGCGGTGAAGCGGCCGCGCTCGAATGCGACGGACACCCCGTCGAGGGCACGCACCTCGGTGTCGCCGCGTCCGTAGACACGCACGACGTCCTCGGCGGAACAGGCCGGGACGAGAGAACTGGTCGAAGTCATACTACGAACCGTAGAAATTCTGCCGCACAAGAACATCGGAGAGCGGTGCGATCTTCCTCGTCGCCCCGTCGTACCCGGGTAGGACCCGCTCGGGGCGAGGTCCGCCCGGAGTCCTACTCCCCCGCGCCGAGCAACTCGTCGGGTCTCACCAGTCCGGCGCGGAACGCGAACAGTACTGCTTGCACGCGATCTCGCGAACCGGTCTTCGCAAGGACCCGGCCCACATGGGTCTTCACCGTCGCAGGCGACAGCACGAATCGTTCGGCGATCTCGCCGTTGGTCAGGCCGTGCGCCATCGCGACGAGCACCTCGAGTTCGCGGGGGGTGAGATCCTCCGGCACCTCCATCCGCCCGGACGGCGCTCCTCTTCCGTCGAGCAGGGGTGAGACATGCTGCAGCAGTGAGCGGGTCGCGCGCGGCGCCATGACGGCGTCACCACGGTAGACGGTGCGAACCGCGGACAGCAGATCCTCGGGGGGTGCGTCCTTGAGCAGGAAACCGCTCGCCCCCGCGGCAATCGCCTGGACCACGTAGTCGTCGTTGTCGAAGGTGGTGAGCACCACGACCTTCGGCGCATCGACGGAGCGCAGCAGCTCACGTGTCGCCGAGATCCCGTCGACCCGTGGCATCTGGACGTCCATGAGCACGACGTCCGCATGGACCCGCCCGAGTTCCACGACGGCTGCTTCCCCGTCGGACGCCTCGGCGACCACCTCGATAT
>NZ_AJVB01000735.1:0-1268 GCF_000278445.1 Rhodococcus sp. R1101 | reverse complement strand
CCCGCCAACCGTGCGACGAGTTCCGCGCGGCTACTCGATCCTGTCTTCGCATAGACGGACTTGAAGTGATCGTGCACCGTGTTCGTCGTGATGCCCCGGTGTCGAGCGATCTCGGCCGTGGACAGCCCGTTCAGCACGTCGGTGCACACCTCACACTCGCGAGCGGTCAGCGCGTACGCGGCGAACAGCACCTCTGTGAGGTCACTGTCCGCGGCGGGCTCGATGGTGACCGCGGTGCGGGACTCGTCGCCGTCGGCGCTCAACGGCGCCGCACGGACGACGATCCAGCCTCCGCCCTCGTTGCGGACACGCGCCCGGAACACCCCGGTCGAACTCGCCCGGGCCCCGAACGTTGCCGCCCGCAACAGCAATGCCGGTCGCACAGGACCGGCGAGCCGTTCCTCCCAGGCCCGCGCCGCGACGGTCGACGCGACCGGTTCGCCCACAGGGTCCGTCACGATCACCGCCGGACCGGGATCGGCTCCGGGGCGTGCCTGCAGGGAGTGGACGGCGGCCGCCCGTGTCGCGACCGCCACCGCCGGCGCGATCATCGCCAGGAACTCCAGTTCCCGATCCGTGAAGTCCGGACCCGATCGGACGAAACCGGCTGATCCCCAACCTAATCCGTCAGCCGTGAAGACGACACGCACCTCGCAGTCGAGTCCGAGCGGGCGCCATACCGCAGCGTGCCGGAGACTGTGGGCGACTTCGGTCGACGGTAGATCCGAGGCCCGCACCACCGTTCGTCCACTGCGGACGATGTCTGCGAACGTCGCGGGATCGTGTCCACCGCATTCCGATTCGGCGAGTAGTGGCTCGTATTCGGAAGGAATGCGGTTGCGTCCACTGGTCATCGAACCGAACGCCAGGGTCAGGGGATCGAACAGCGCCCAGCACGTCAGGTCGCTGCGCACGATGCGATCGACCAGTTCGATGGCACGTTCGTGCAGTTCGGTGGCACCCGCGCCGGTGCCCGCGAACTCCAGGATCTCACGGCGGACCCGCTCTGCCCGCACTTCGAGCATGAGCCCAGTATGCGCCGGCCCCAACCGCCGAACCATCCCCGGTTTCGGGGATGGTTCGGCCACTGACGGCGCCCTAGCGTCGCCAGTGTGTCCACTCATCTCACTCAGGCCGGTACGGGTAGGCGTCTTTCGGTGCCGGACGCCGTCGTCACCGTTCTGTCGTCCGGTGAACATACCGGCGGCGCTTACGAGGTCATGCTGGTCGAGGCGCCCTGCGGCACTCCACCGCCGCTGCACTCCGAG
>NZ_AJVB01000734.1:0-1276 GCF_000278445.1 Rhodococcus sp. R1101 | reverse complement strand
ACGCAACCACGCGCCGACGGAAGGACGTCATGATGGGTTTCGAGGGCAGGGTCGCATTCGTCACGGGCGCAGCGCGAGGGCAGGGTCGCTCGCATGCCGTCGCATTCGCCGAGGCCGGAGCGGATCTGGTGATCTGCGATCGGTGCACCGATTCACCGGTGGTGGGCTACCCACTGGCGACGGAGGAGGATCTGGCCGAGACGGTGCGCCTCGTCGAAGCCACCGGCCGCCGGGTCGTCTCGGCGACACTCGACACCGCCGACCGTCCGGCGATGGACGCGCTGGTAGCCCGCGCCCACGACGAATTGGGGCGTATCGACATCGCGGTCGCCAACGCCGGAGTGTCGGTGGCGGCACCGGTGCACCGCATGCCGCAGGCGATGTGGGACGAAGCGATCTCGTCGAATCTCACCGGGGTGTTCAACACCGTCGCCGCGGTGGCACCCGGGATGATCGAGCGCAATTACGGACGCATCGTGACGGTGTCGTCCATGCTCGGCCGGGCCGGCAATACCAACATGGTCGCCTATGCGGCGTCGAAGTGGGGCGTGATCGGCCTGACGAAGAGCGCGGCCCTGGACCTCGCGCAGAACGGCATCACCGTCAACGCGGTCGCTCCGGGCAACATCTCCACGCCGATGATCCACAACGACACGCTCTACGGGATGCTGCGGCCGGACCTCGAGCACCCGACCGCCGACGATGTCGCACCGGTGTTCACCTCGCTGCACGCGCAACCGGTTCCGTGGCTCGAACCTGCCGAGATCACCCGCGCAGTTCTCTTCTTCGCCGACGAGGCGTCCGCCCACATCTCCGGTACCGTGCTGCCGATCGACGCGGGCAATGCCGCGCGGGTGACCGGCTGAGCATCTGTCGATGCGATGAGAAAACCTGTCGAATCGTGTCGGTCTCTTCGTGCACACTGTGCTAGCCACCACAGTCAGGGAGACACTCATGGCCGATGCCATAGTTGCAGAAGGACTGATCAAGACATACGGACAGGTCAGGGCGCTCGACGGTGTGGATCTGCGGGTGCCGGAAGGAACGGTCACCGCGCTGCTCGGCCCCAACGGGGCCGGTAAGACCACCACGGTGCGCGTCCTGACGACACTGCTCGTTCCCGATGCCGGTCGCGCCGAGGTAGCAGGATTCGACGTCTTCACCGAGGGGCGCGCACTCCGGTCCCGGATCGGCGCGTCGGGGCGGTACGCCGCGGTCGACGAATATCTCACGGGTTTCGAGAACCTCGAGATGGTCGGTCGTCTCTACCACCTCG
>NZ_AJVB01000733.1:0-1280 GCF_000278445.1 Rhodococcus sp. R1101 | reverse complement strand
GGTCTCCCGGACCGGCACCTCCGGTGCCGGCTCCTCGGTTCCGGGCCCTGACGCCACCCCCTCGGCTGCCGGATCGGCGGAAACGGATTCCGGTTCCACCGACGCGGGATCGGAACCCGACTCGCGTTCGGCCACCTCGCCCAGGATCGTCTCGGCGGATTCCGGGCATGCGGGGGCCGGTGCGGCCACCGGCTCCGACACTTCCTGCACGGAACTCTCGTCCGTGGCGATCCGGGGCCGCAGCGCCATGCCGAGCGGTACGGATGCCGTCATCCCGAGCGGAGCGGAGGGAACCGGAGCGGGTGCACCGTCGCCGGGCGGAGCCGAAGGGCCGGATGCCTCGGCGCCCCGGCCCGCGCGGCGGAAGCCGCGACGCGCGGAGTCGGTCTCGGATTCCGGTGGGTCCTGCAGCCAGGCGGGCACGGCAGGACTCGGATCGTTGCGTCTCATCTGTTCCCCCGATTCGATGGTGCCGGCGCACGCTATCAAACCGGGAGGGTTCGTCGGCAGCCGATCAGGCGCGGGGATGGGCCTGATCGTGCGCGGCGCGCAGGCGGGCCACCGAGACGTGCGTGTAGAGCTGCGTGGTGGCCAGACTCGAATGCCCCAGCACCTCCTGGACCACGCGCAGGTCCGCTCCTCCTTCGAGCAGGTGCGTGGCAGCGCTGTGCCGCAGGCCGTGCGGCGCGAGATCCGGTGCGCCGGGCACCGACGAGACGGCCTCGTGCACCACGGACCGGACCTGCCGCTGATCTATCCGCCCGCCGCGTTTGCCCAGCAGCAACGCCGCACCCGACGACGGGCGCACGAGGTGCGGGCGTCCGTGACGCAGCCACGCGTCGATTGCATCCGCCGCGGGAGCTCCGTAGGGGACGATCCGTTCCTTGTCGCCCTTGCCGAGGACCCGGACGACTCGGCGCTCGGCGTCCACATCGTCGATGTCGACGGCGCAGAGTTCCCCGACCCGGATTCCGGTCGCGTAGAGCAGCTCGACGATCAGGCGATCCCGCAGGGCGACAGGATCGAGTTCGCGCGCACCGGATTTCGCGGCCTCCATGACCTCCAGCGCCTGATCGTCGCGGAGTACCGCGGGCAGCGACCGGTGCGGGCGCGGCGAGACGAGGCGCGTCGCCGGGTCGGTGTCGAGACGCCGGGTGCGCTCGAGCCATGCCGTGAAGACGCGTGCCGACGACGTGCGCCGCGCGAGCGTGGCGCGCGCCGCGCCCCCTGTCACCATCCCGGCGAGCCACGAGCGCAGCAGATCGAGGGTCGAAGGAGGT
>NZ_AJVB01000732.1:0-1283 GCF_000278445.1 Rhodococcus sp. R1101 | reverse complement strand
AAGCTCGGCAAGGTCGACTACGACCCGCCGTTCGTCAAGAACCTCCCTCCCATGGGCGAAGAGTGACGAACGGGCCGGTGGAACTGTCGTGAGCACGCGTGTCCGCCGTTCGGTGGCGAAGAACCTGCCGGACTTCCCCTGGGATTCCCTGACCGACGCGAAGGCGAAGGCCGCGGCGCATCCCGAGGGCATCGTCAACCTGTCGGTGGGCACACCGGTCGACCCGGTCGCTCCCGTGATCCGGGAGGCGCTCGTCTCCGTCGCCGAGGAGCCCGGCTACCCGGTCACACACGGCACCGCCGAACTGCGGCGGGCGGCCGTGGGTGCGCTCGAGCGCCGCTACGGCATCACCGGTCTGGACGACGCCGCGATCCTGCCGGCGATCGGTACCAAGGAGATGATCGCCTGGCTGCCGTCGCTGCTCGGTCTCGGCGCCGACGATCTCGTCGTCATCCCCGAACTGGCGTACCCGACCTACGAGGTGGGCGGCCTGCTCGCCGGCACCCGCATCATCCGCGCCGACGGGCTGACCCGCCTCGGACCCGAAGTGGCGTCGCTGGTCTTCGTGAACTCGCCGTCGAACCCCACCGGCAAGGTGCTCGGTCCCGACCACCTGCGCAAGGTCGTCGACTGGGCGCGCAGCCGCGACGCGATCGTCGTCTCCGACGAGTGCTATCTCGGACTCACCTGGAAGGGTGAGGCCCTGTCGATCCTGCACCCGAGCGTGTGCGGGGGCGACCACACCAACCTCCTCGCGGTGCACTCGCTGTCGAAGACCTCGAATCTCGCGAGTTACCGGGCCGGTTTCGTCACCGGCGACGCCGACCTCGTCGCCGACCTGCTCGAGGTCCGCAAGCACTCCGGCATGATGCTGCCGCTGCCGATCCAGGCCGCGATGACCGCGGCACTGAACGACGACGAGCACGAGAACGCGCAGCGCGAAAAGTACCGCACGCGTCGCGAGGTGCTCCTCGGGGCCGTGCGCGGCGCCGGCTTCACCGTCGACCACTCGGAGGCGGGCCTGTACCTGTGGGCGACGCGCGGTGAGGAATGCCGCGCGACCGTCGACTGGTTCGCCGAACGAGGAATCCTCGTGGCGCCCGGCGAGTTCTACGGTCCCGGCGGTGTCCTGCACGTCCGGATCGCGCTGACCGCCACCGACGACGACATCGCCGCGGCCGCTGCCCGGTTGCGCTGATCGAGCGCGGTCCCCCCTCTCGACCCGACGCCCGGCGGGCGGGTCGCCGGTAGATTGGCCCCGTGAGTTCGTCCGGTGAGGATCC
>NZ_AJVB01000731.1:0-1288 GCF_000278445.1 Rhodococcus sp. R1101 | reverse complement strand
GTTCGACACGGGCACCCGGTTCGACCGCGTGCCCGACAGTCTTCGCACCGCAGGTGATGCACTCGGGTTCCCGGTCCTGGCCGTGCCCGCATCGACGCCGTTCATTGCCATCACCCGAGCGGTCATCGACGAGTTGACCGCCGATCAGGTCCGGGCGGTGCAGCGGGTCGTCGATCAACAGGAACGGTTGGTCCGGGCCACACTGCGCGGCGGGGTC
Source organism: Rhodococcus sp. R1101 (assembly GCF_000278445.1). Classification (NCBI taxonomy): domain Bacteria; kingdom Bacillati; phylum Actinomycetota; class Actinomycetes; order Mycobacteriales; family Nocardiaceae; genus Rhodococcus; species Rhodococcus sp. R1101. The sequence goes on along the minus strand of NZ_AJVB01000731.1, from coordinate 1,071 downwards.
CCGGCGGTCGTGACCGCGCTCGGTCAGGCTCTCGCGGGAGCGGCTGCCGTCGTCGACGTCGACGATCGCGTGCTCGCCGAGTACGGGTCCGACACGACCCGGGTGGTCCGGCATGCCCGCGGAGTGTCGGAGTCGGCGACGCGATCGCCGCGGCGCCGGCAGATGAGCAAGGTGTCGGCCGATGCAGACGGGCACTACACCGTCCAGAGCATCGCGACCGCCCAGGATCTCCACGGATACCTGGCAGTCGGCACCGCGGAACCGCTCCGTCCGGCCGACCGATTGCTCCTCGCCCACGCGGTGTCCCTGATCTCCATCGAGCTCGGTAAGCCCGCGAAGGTGCAGAGCGCAGAACAGCGGCTACGTGCGGTGGTCACCCGGACGCTCGTCGACGCCCCCGACCGCATGGACGCCGGGTTGCTCCGGTACTTCGGATTCGAACCGACCGATACCGTCGCGGTCGCCGTATTCACCGACATCGGGCCACTGTTGGCCGCGGAACGGCAGATCGGTGCTGCCCTGGCGGCCGAGGGAATTCCCTATCTGTCTGCCCCTGCCGATGCGGATGTGATGGTCGTTCTCCCGGCAGATCGGGCACGTGAGATCGCCACTCGGGTACAGGAGCGGGTGTGCGCGCAGCTCGGCCGTCCGGTCCGGTGTGGGTTGGGCGGGGCATGTGATGTCGCGGATGTGAGCAGTAGTGTTCAGCAGTCTTTTTCGGCTGTTCGGGCAGGTCCGGGGCGACAGCGGGGGTCCGGTGGTATTCGCCGAACTGGGTACGTTCTCGGTGTTGCTCGGCATGCAGGATCCGGATGCATTGCGCGCCATCGCCTATACCGGCCTGGAGGCGCTCGATGCCTACGACGCCGAGCACGGATCGGGTGGGCGCCTGATCGAGACCCTCGCCGTGTACCTCGAGCACAACGGCCAGGCCGAGAGCGCCGCAGCGGCACTCGGCATCCACCGGCACACGCTGCGCAACCGCCTTACGCGCATCACCGAACTCACCCGTCGTGACCTCGACTCCGTTCACACCCGCACGGAGTGGTGGCTGGCCGTCAAAGCCAGAGA
>NZ_AJVB01000730.1:0-1287 GCF_000278445.1 Rhodococcus sp. R1101 | reverse complement strand
GGCCGTCGCATGGGGACTCTTCGCGGTCTGGCTGCTCATCGGGCAGCTCGGGGTACTGCTCGATCTCCCGCAATTCGTGCTCGACCTGTCGCCGTTCACCCACGTACCGGCGCTCCCGGCGGCGCCGTTGCGGATCCTGCCGCTCGCTGTCCTGTCGGTGCTTGCGGCAGCCACCGCGACGGCGGGGGTGCTCGCGATGCGCCGCCGCGACCTCGTCCTCCACTGATGTCTAGGGGACGACCATCACCGGGCAGGTCACCGTGTGCAGCAGCGCCCAGGTGGTCGACCCGAGCAGCAGGTTGGGGAATCCGCCTCGTCCGCGACGGCCGAGGACCAGCAACTGCGCGTCGGCCGCGTGCGACGCCAGATAGCGGGAAGGCTGGTCCAGGACCACCACCGGCCGCACCGTGACGTCGGGGAACTGTTCACCGTGCCCGGAGAGGCTCTCCGACAACAGTGCTCGCTCCCGGTTCTCCACACTGTCCCAGTCGATCCTGAAGCGGAAAGGTGCCCGCACGTCGAGATCGGACCAGGCGTGGACGGCCACGAGCTCGGTGCCGCGCAATGCCGCCTCCTCGAACGCCGCGGCGATGGCGCGGGAACTGTGCTCCGAACCGTCGACCCCGACCACGACCGGCCCGGAGATGTCGTTGATCTCGACGTGCGGCAGGTCGCGCACGACCACTGCAGGAGCGTGCGTGTGCGTCACGAGCGCCGTGCCGACCGACCCGAACCGCTCCCAGCCGAACCGGTTGTAGCCGGCACCGACGACCACCATCGACGCCGACTTCGAGCGGTCGACCAGTTCGAGGGACGGAGAACCGGTGCACAGGTGGGTTTCGATGTCGAGTTCACGATCGGGGACCGCGCGGCGCGCATACTCGGCGGCGTCGAGAAGTAACTCGCGTCCTTCGGACTCTTCCTGTTCGAAGAAGCCGGCGGGCATACCGATGGGAACACCGAAGGTGTTGCGGACCGACACCGTGGTGACCAGTGCCAGCGAGAGCCGGCGGCGGTCGGCTTCGCGTGCCGCCCAGGCCACGGCCTGAAGGGACGCTTTCGACCCGTCGACTCCGACGACGACGGAGCGATGTGCGGACATGGCGACCACCTCGGGAATGTCCGGGCTACGGGGGCACTGTCAGTACACGCTCGTATCCATCGGTCGCACTAGAGTCGACGGTCCCGAGTCGATCGGAACGGGTGACCAAAGGCCCTCGTGGGCCGCCGACTCGATGTTCACACTGAGAACTACGAAGGGCACCGAATGCCACTACACCCCGAAAA
>NZ_AJVB01000729.1:0-1293 GCF_000278445.1 Rhodococcus sp. R1101 | reverse complement strand
CGTCCGGGTCCGCCGGCGACGTCACCGTCGCGCAGCGCCGCAGCAGCCGCACGCACCTGATCGACGATCTCCGCCGTGGACAGGTTCCGGTCGAGGCCGCCCTGGCCTGTCGCGCAGAACGGGCACGCCATGCCGCACCCCGCCTGGCTCGAGATACACAGCGTGGCGCGGTCGGGATACCGCATGAGCACGCTCTCGAGAAGGGTGCCGTCGTGCGCGCGCCACAACGTCTTGCGGGTCTCCCCTCCGTCGCACGCGATGTGCTTGACCGCGCTGAGCAGAGGCGGGAACAGCGACTCCCCCACCTTGTCGCGGACGGCGGCGGGAAGATCGGTCATCTTCGCCGGATCCGCCTCGAGCCGTCCGTAGTACTGCCGGGCGAGCTGGTCGGCACGGAAGGCCGGCAGCCCCAGTTCGCGCACCGCGTCGCGACGCTGATCTGCGTCGAGGTCGGCAAGATGGCGCGGCGGCAGACCACGCTTGGGCGCATCGAAGACCAGGGGCAGAGAAGAAGCCATAATCACCCATTGTCCCATGATCCGGGACGGATGGGTCGCGGTGTCGCTGTGATGCTCGCCCCCCTTCGGGGGCCGTGATGTTTCTTCCCGTCCGGGATCGGTCCCGATCGGTTCCGCACACTCCGAGTCGCCCGGCGCCGGAGCGGGAATGCGGGAGGATGGACATCATGACCGGTCTCGTCGCTCCCGAAGTCGCACGCTCGTGGCTGCTCGTTCCGGGCCGCTCCCCCGAACTCTTCGACGCCGCCGCCGGCTCTCCGGCCGATGCGGTGGTGCTCGACCTCGAAGACGCGGTGCCGGCCCCGGCCAAGCCGGCGGCACGCGACGATGTCGTCGCGTGGCTTCGCGGTGGCGGGCAGGCCTGGGTGCGCATCAACGACGCCACCACGTCGTTCTGGACCGACGATCTCGCCGCGCTCTCCGGCGTCCCCGGCCTCCGGGGCGTGATGCTCGCCAAGGCCGAGAGCGGTCACCAGGTCGAGGCCACCGCCGACCGTCTGCCGGAGGGCACCCGCATCCTGGTGCTGATCGAGTCGGCGATGGGTCTGGAGGCGGCTCCCGAGATCGCCCGGGCCGAGGGCACCTTCCGCCTGGTCTTCGGCAGCGGCGACTTCCGGCGCGACACCGGTATGAGCGACAGCCCGATGGCGATGGCGTACGCCCGGTCGCGACTGGTGATCACGAGCCGCGCCGCGCGCCTGCCCGGACCCATCGACGGCCCCACCCTCAGCGACGATCCCGACGTGCTCGAACGCGAAGCCGAGCTGACCCGCTC
>NZ_AJVB01000728.1:0-1294 GCF_000278445.1 Rhodococcus sp. R1101 | reverse complement strand
GCGGATCTGCACGACGCCACCGTGTACTACACGGTCCGGGGCGCGGATCTGAACACCGAACCCGATCACGCCGCCGCCGCTGCGGGGCTCGAGAAGGCCAAAGGTGTGCTCCGCTCGAAGGTGGGTGCGGGCACGGGCGTGCGGTTCACCCCCACGCTGACGTTCGTCACCGACACGGTGCCCGATACGGCCCGTCACATGGAGGAGCTCCTCGAGCGTGCTCGCGCCGCCGACAACGAGGTCGCCCGTGCTCGCGAAGGTGCCGTTCCGGCCGGCGACGCCGATCCCTACAAGGAGCCCCGTGAGCGCGACGCCGGTGACGACGACGAATAGCACACCGGTGCCCGAGTCGAACCCGCCGGTGATCCCCTCGCGCCGGGACGATGCCGGCGTCCCGCTCGTCCCGGCAGGATCCGTCGACCTGCACGGTGCCGCCGCTCTGCTGGACGCGGCGGCCACCGTCACGGTGCTGTGCCACATCAATCCCGACGCCGACACCCTCGGCAGCGGGCTGGCTCTCGGGATCGCCCTCGAACGGCGCGGGGTCGCCGTGCAGGTGGCCTTCGGTTCGCCCGCGAGCATGCCCGAGTCGATGCGGTCGCTGCCGGGCGGGCACCTGATCACCCCGGTGGCGGACGTGCGCCGAGAAGTCGATCTCGTGGTCACCGTCGACTGTGGCACCGCGGGCCGTCTCGGTGTCCTGCGCGACCGCCTGGACACGGCTCCGAACGTCCTGGTGATCGACCATCACCTGTCCAACACACGGTTCGGCACCCACAACCTCATCGATCCGGAGTCCGAGGCCACAGCGATGGTGCTCGCGGGCCTCTTCGACGCGTGGGGTGTCGACATCGACGCGGCGCTCGCGCACTGCCTGTACGCGGGACTGGTGACCGACACCGGATCGTTCCGGTGGGGACGCCCGCAGGCCCACGGACTCGCCGAGCGTCTCCTCGCCACGGGGATCGACGGCACGTCGATCACACGGGTGCTGCTCGACACCCATCCTTTCGGGTGGCTGCCGATGCTGTCGTCGGTGCTGGCCACGGCCACGCTCGACCGCGCCGCCGCGCAGGGCAAGGGACTGGTCTACGCGTTCGTCCGACGGGCCGACTCGGCGCATCTCGGCCCGGAAGAGGTCGAAAGCGTCATCGACATCGTGCGCACCACCGCCGAAGCCGAGGTCGCCGCGGTGTTCAAGGAGGTCGTTCCCGAGGAGTGGACCGTCTCGCTGCGCGCGAAGACCTCGGTGGACGTGTCGGCCGTCGCCACCGTGCTCGGCGGTGGAGGGCAT
>NZ_AJVB01000727.1:0-1297 GCF_000278445.1 Rhodococcus sp. R1101 | reverse complement strand
CGGGCGGCGGCGGGCGGTTCGTGCGCGAGGCGCTCGAGAGAGTCGGCGAGCTGCGCGCACCGCATCACGGTCCGTGCGCGGCCGGGGTCGACGTTCGCCCGATGGAACTCCCACGACGGGACCGTTCGCCAGACCGCCGCGGAGGGCGGCACGCGCATGCCCTCCGGTGCGGGTCCCGGCGCCGGATCGCCGAACCGGGTGACGAGGCGCCGCCATGATGCGAACGCAGCCACCCCGTGCACCCGTTGTTCCAGGATGGAGGGGACGAGGGATTCGAGCACCCGGCCGGTGCGGGGTATGCGCAGGGCGGGCATTCTTCGGTGCGCCTCGACGAGGGCGGGATGCTCGGGGGCGAAGGCCGAAGGGTCGTCGTCGGCGCCGAGCAGGGCCGGCAGTCGTTCGGCCAGCTCGGCCGCTCCCGGTCCCCACGCCAGGCACCGCGCGCCGTGCGGACCGTCCTGGGTGAGCCGGTACGTCACGGCACCGGTGTCCATGCGGGAGGTACGCCAGACGGCGCCTGCGACGACGCGATGACACGGATCCCACGGCCCGCGCTGCAGCGGACGTAGGGTGCGCACCACGTCGACGGGCCACGGCACGCGCACGCGGGTGTCGAGGGGGGCTTCGTCCGCCACGCTCGCGATGCGACGGCCTCGCTCGTGGGACACGGTCACCGCACTACCGTACTCCGGGCGCTGGAGCCGACTTTCGCGACTCTGTGCGCTGGAGCCGACTTTCGTGGTGTCGGAGGGTGCGGCTATGGTCGGGCGCATGATCATCGTGAGCACCGACGGATCCTGCCTGCGCAATCCCGGCGGCGCCATCGGGTGGGCGTGGGTCAATCACGAGGGGCCCAGCGCGTCGGGCGGTGAGCGTTCGGGCACGAATCAGATCGCCGAGCTCCGGGCGGTGCTCGAGGCATTGCGGGCGCATCCCGGTGCCGAGCCGATGATCATCGAATCCGATTCGCAGTACGCGATCAAGTGCGCGTCCGAATGGCTGCCGGGATGGAAGCGCAAGGGGTGGAAGACGGCCACCGGCGCGCCGGTGAAGAATCTCGAACTCGTGCGCGCCATCGACCGCGAGCTCACCGATCGCACCGGGCCGGTGCGGTTCCGCTGGGTGCGCGGCCACGTCGGCAACCACTTCAACGAGATGGCCGACACGCTCGCCGGGCAGGCCGCCCGCGAGATCGCGGCGCAGCCCGGACCGATCGAGGTGCCCAGCGCGCCCGTGGCCGCGCACAAGCCGCCGAAGCGCGCCGGCGACGCCGAATTGACCTTGTTCTGAGCGCAGT
>NZ_AJVB01000726.1:0-1301 GCF_000278445.1 Rhodococcus sp. R1101 | reverse complement strand
ACTGATCTGGACTGATCTGTCGCACCGCCTCATCCGGCGGATCGTCCGGCCGGTACGGCGAGGGGAAAGTCGAACCAGCGCGGCAGAGACCGACGCAGGGCGCTCGGCCCGTCGACGACGACGGTGCCCGAACGCACGGCGTCCGACCAGGTGGCTTCGCCGCGCCGGATCTCGGTCAGCTCCCGCAACCCGGCCGTCACCCGGACCGAGACCTCGAATCCCGGGTTCTCGTCGCATACGTCGACCTCGTGGGGACCGATGACGAGCCACCACCGGCGCGCCGCGTGGGTGACCGCTGGGAAGACGAACTCGACGACCGTCCGTGATCCCGGCACGGCGGCACGGTCGACGTGCCGGTGCATGTCCCACATCAGCAGCCTCGGATCGAGATCGGCGTCGCCGAGCCTGCCGGTCCAGCGCGTCCCCCAGGCGCCGAGCGCGTCGACGACGGTCTCGAGGTCGCGTCCTGCGGGTGTGAGCACGTACCGGACGTCGGTTCCGTCCTCGAGGCGCTGCACGATGCCCGCCGCCGCGAGCCCGTGCAGCCGCTTCGACAACAGCGTCGGTGACATGCGGGGCAGGCCCCGTCGGAGGTCGTTGAATCGTTCGCTGCCGAGCACGAGTTCGCGCACCACGAGCAGCGTCCACCTCTCGTCGAACAGTTCCATCGCCTTGGCGACGGGACAGAACTGCTGGTAGGGCGGGCCCATGATCGGATAGTAGGCCGGTCGGACCGCCGCGACCAGCACGAACGGACGGCGATGCGGTACAGATTGTGTACTGGAGAACACCGTCCCGGCCTTCCTACAGTCGATCTGTGACCCGGGGCCGCCGCCCGACGGTGCCGAAGCCGGGTCCCTCGACAGGAGGAATCCTCTGATGACCGACATCTCCACGACACACGACGCCGATCGCGCCCTCAAGGCCAAGCACCGGGCGATGTGGGCACTCGGCGACTATCCGGCGGTGGCGACACAGGTCATCGCCGAACTCGGACCCGCACTCGTGTCCGCGACCGGAATCGGTCCGGACGACCGCGTCCTGGACATCGCCGCGGGGTCCGGCAACGCCTCGATTCCGGCCGCGCTCACCGGAGCGACGGTCGTTGCCACCGACCTGACACCGGAACTGTTCGAGGTCGGTCGGCGTGACGCCGAGGCGGCCGGCGCGGATCTCGACTGGCAGGAGGCGGACGCCGAAGCGCTCCCGTTCGACGATGCGAGCTTCGACGCCGTGATCTCCTGCGTCGGAGTGATGTTCGCGCCCTACCACCGGGCCGCCGCCGACCAGCTGCTCCGGGT
>NZ_AJVB01000725.1:0-1306 GCF_000278445.1 Rhodococcus sp. R1101 | reverse complement strand
AAGGCAGGGGTGTCGCCGAAGTCTTGCAGCCGACGTACGAAGCGCACGCCGGGACGCTCGTCGAGAATGGGGGAGCTGAACACCGAAAAAGTCTAAGGTATGCCGAACCTAACAGCCGAGGGTAGTGGGGGAAGTTCTCCACGGTGAACGTCTCTCCTGGTCACGGCCAGGGACACCGTTCTCCTGGACGCGGCGGTCATCCGAGATGACAGGTGGCGCGAGCCGGGACAATCCACCAGCGTTCACCGCCACGTGCGGACCTTCGACGCGGTGGCCGACACAGCCTTGACGCGCTGATCGTCCGGCCGGTGCCGGGTCGGTCGGCTATCCGGCCAGTGGGACGACCTCCGAGCAAGATATGCCAGGATGACAAGCTTCCGATATGAGGTCTCCGACGTCGGTGCGTATCCCCCCGAAGAACATGACCTGGATCTCCGGCGGCACGTTCTGGATGGGCTCGGAGGAGTTCTATCCCGAGGAGCGGCCGGTCCATCAGGTGCGTGTCGACGGATTCTTCATCGACACCCATCCGGTGACCGTCGCTGAGTTCCGACGGTTCGTGAAGGCAACCGGATACGTGACGACCGCGGAAACATCACCTCGGGCCGAGGACTATCCCGACGCCGATCCGCATTTGCTCGTGCCGGGTTCGCTGGTGTTCACCGCCCCGTCCGGGCCGGTGCCGCTCGATGACTATCACAGGTGGTGGACGTGGACACCCGGAGCCTCATGGCGCCACCCGGAGGGGCCTGGCAGCGACCTGGCCGGGCGCGAACGTCATCCGGTGACGCATGTGTCGTACTTCGACGCCCGGACCTATGCACAGTGGGCGGGTAAAGAACTGCCCTCGGAAGCGGAGTGGGAGTATGCGGCGCGGGGCGGCCTGGACCGGGCCCGTTTCGTCTGGGGCGACGAATTCACGCCTCGCGGTCGCTACCGTGCGAACACGTGGCAGGGGCGTTTCCCGTGGGAGAACACCGCGGAGGACGGATTTGTGGGCACCTCCCCGGTGGGAGCGTACGGACCCAATGGTTACGGGCTCTCGGACATGGCCGGCAACGTCTGGGAGTGGACCGAGGACTTCTTCTTCGCGCGCCACGGTGCGGATGGCCGTGACCTGGAATCGGCACGTGCGTGTTGTATTCCGTCGAATCCGCGCGTAACGACGTCGGATGGGGACGAGCGTTATCCTCGCCGGGTCATCAAGGGTGGATCGCATCTGTGTGCGCCCAACTACTGCTTGCGCTATCGACCGGCTGCGCGTCAGGGAGAAAGTGTGGAGACGTCCACGTGTCACATCGGATTC
>NZ_AJVB01000724.1:0-1324 GCF_000278445.1 Rhodococcus sp. R1101 | reverse complement strand
AGTCGGCTCCGGGCACGAGAACTGCTCGAGCAGTTCGACCTCGAGGAGGCGGGCGATCGCCCGGTCAAGGGTTATTCGGGCGGTATGCGGCGTCGCCTCGACCTCGCCGGCGCTCTCGTCGCCGATCCTCCGGTGCTCTTCCTCGACGAACCGACCACCGGGCTCGATCCGCGTGCCCGTCTCGGGTTGTGGGAGGTCATCGACACACTGGTGCAACGCGGCACCACGTTGCTGCTGACCACTCAATACATGGACGAAGCCGAACGCCTCGCCGACGATATCGCCGTGATCGATCGCGGGAAGGTCATCGCTCGTGGCACCGCCGACGAACTCAAGAGCCGCGTCGGTGGCGAACGCATCGAACTCGGCGTGGCCGAGGTCGACCAGCGTGAGCGGGCGGTCCGCGAACTCGAATCGGTCGCGTCCGGCGAGATCAGGGTCGAGCGCAGCACCGGCCGTATCACCGTTCCGGTGAGCGCGGATTCCGGTGGCGGAACCGACGGTCTCGTGACCGCACTGGGGAAATTGTCGGCCGCAGGTATCCGGGTCTCCGACGTCGCGCTCCGCAAACCCACCCTCGACGACGTGTTCCTCACGCTCACCGGTCACGGAACGGACGACAAGATCGAGGAGGCGGTGTCGTGAACACGCTCGAAGCGGTCGCAACCGACGGCCTGACCATCGCCAAGCGAAACATGATCAAGATCAAGCGTGTACCGGATCTCCTGGTGTTCACCACGCTCTCCCCGATCATGTTCGTGTTGCTGTTCGCCTATGTGTTCGGCAGCGCGATCGAGGTGCCCGGCATGTCGTACCGGGAGTTCCTCATCGCAGGCATCTTCACCCAGACGGTGATCTTCGGCTCCACGTGGACGGGCCTCGGGATGGTCGAGGATCTCCAGAAGGGCATCATCGACCGGTTCCGGTCGCTGCCGATGGCGCCGTCCGCGGTGCTCATCGGACGCACCACCACCGACGTGCTGATCAATGTGCTCAGCCTTGTCGTGATGTCGTTGACCGGCCTCCTCGTAGGCTGGCGGATCAACACTTCTCTGGGAGAGGCCCTCGCCGGTTACCTGTTGCTGCTGTTGTTCGCCTACGCCCTGTCGTGGGTGATGGCGGTGATCGGCATGTGGATCCGCACACCCGAGGTCTTCAACAACGCCAGCTTCATGGTGATCTTCCCGCTGTCGTTCATCGCCAACACGTTCGTCGATCCGTCGACGATGCCGCCGGTGCTGCGGACCATCGCCGAGTGGAATCCCATCTCGGCGCTGACGCAGGCGGTGCGCGAGTTGTTCGGCAACACCAATCCCATGGTGCC
>NZ_AJVB01000723.1:0-1328 GCF_000278445.1 Rhodococcus sp. R1101 | reverse complement strand
CCGCCTTCGCCCGTGGGGCGACATCGCTCACGACATCACCTGCTCACGATCGCACGGACGACGGCGGCCCGGCACCCCGCAGGGGGTACCGGGCCGCCGTGACCGGATCGGGAGGTCTTACGCCGTCTCGGTGATGGGGCGATCGACCCAGCTCATCAGGTCGCGCAGCTGCTTGCCGACGACCTCGATACCGTGCTCGGCGTTCTCCTTGCGGAGGCCCTCGAGTTCCTTGTTGCCGCCCTCGACGTTGGCGACGAGGCGCTTGACGAAGGTTCCGTCCTGGATGTCCTTCAGGATCTCCTTCATCCGCTCCTTGGTGCCGGCGTCGATGACGCGCGGTCCGGAGAGGTAGCCACCGAACTCGGCGGTGTCGGACACCGAGTAGTTCATGCGGGCGATGCCACCCTCGTACATGAGGTCGACGATGAGCTTGAGCTCGTGGAGGACCTCGAAGTAGGCCATCTCGGGGGCGTAGCCCGCCTCGACCATGACATCGAAACCGGTCTTGACCAGTTCCTCGGTGCCACCGCAGAGCACGGCCTGCTCACCGAAGAGGTCGGTCTCGGTCTCTTCCTTGAAGGTGGTCTTGATGACGCCGGCGCGGGTGCCGCCGATGCCCTTGGCGTAGGACAGCGCGAGCGCCTGGCCCTCACCCTTGGGGTCCTGGTGGACGGCGATGAGCGCCGGAACGCCCTTGCCGTCGACGAACTGGCGACGCACGAGGTGGCCGGGGCCCTTGGGGGCGACCATCGCGACGGTCACGTTCTCGGGAGCGGTGATGAGACCGAAGTGAATGTTGAGGCCGTGGCCGAAGAACAGGGCGTCGCCGTCCTTCAGGTTGGGCTCGATGTCGTTGGTGAAGATCGACGCCTGTGCGGTATCGGGGGCGAGGACCATGATGACGTCGGCCCACTCCGAGACCTCGGCGGGCGTACCGACGGTGAGGCCGGCCTCCTCGGCCTTGGCCCGCGACTTCGAGCCCTCCTTCAGACCGATGCGAACGTCGACGCCCGAGTCGCGCAGGCTCAGCGAGTGCGCGTGTCCCTGACTGCCGTAGCCGATGACGGCGACCTTACGACCCTGGATGATCGACAGGTCGGCATCGTCGTCGTAGAACATCTCGACTGCCACAGTGATTACCTCTTTCAGAAAGTATGGGTGTGTTAAGGCTAACGGGTAGCCGTGATGGACTTCGGACCGCGTCCGACCGCCACGACACCGGACTGGACGATCTCGCGGATTCCGTACGGTTCGAGCATGCGCAGCAGCGCATCGAGCTTGGACCGCGTACCGGTGGCCTCGATGGTCAGCGACTCGGGCGAGACGTC
>NZ_AJVB01000722.1:0-1330 GCF_000278445.1 Rhodococcus sp. R1101 | reverse complement strand
CTGCGACCCCACCGAACAGGGCGCGCGCCTCGGGTGTCGACCAGGCGCGCGCGAGCACGTCGGCGGGCATCGCGGCGAACATTCCGAACCTGGCGAGCAGCACCGGATGGACGGGCACGTGCAGCATCGGGCGCAGGAAGTCCTCGGTGATGCCGCCGAATCGTTCGGTCAGCGCACCGAAGATCCGGCGCCACACGGCCCCGTCCGTCCCGAGCTCCGCGGCGGTGTCGTCCACGGATCGATAGGCCGCGCCACCACGTCCGCCGTCGAGCGGATGGGTGTACTGCACCTCGGGCCACGACCAGATCAGACCGTGTTCCGCGAGGTCGTACCGCCGGCTGAAGGGTGTGTCCACGGCCAGCGGGTGGAAGCCGCTGCATTCGTCGTGGAGCAGACCCGGCAGGGTCAGCTCGCTGCTGCGCGTACCGCCACCGATCGTCTCGGCTGCCTCGAGCACTCGCACCCGTACGCCCTCGGAGGAGAGGACGACGGCGGCAGCGAGCCCGTTGGGTCCGCTGCCGACTATCACCGCGTCGGTCATGCTCCAACCTTGACACGATCGGGCCGGACCTGCGGGTGGAGGTAGGCCGTCCCGGCCGGTTCGTAGCCGGCCATCCGCCAGGTGACGGTGTGCGGGATCGGGCCGTCGGGCAGCCACGGCTGCGCCGAGACCGCGTCCTCGATGTGATAGTGACCGCGCTCGACGACACCGAGCGCCGCGTCGATCACCTTGTACTCCAGCGTCTTCCGATGGATCGGCTGGGATTCTATCCAGACGATGACGCATTCTCCCGGTTCGAACCGGCACCGCGCCTGGACCGCACTGATCGTCTGCTCGTTGTGGAGGTGGCCGTCGCCGAACTGCCAGCCCACCAGGGTGGTGCAGATGAACTCACCTTCGCGGATGCGGTAGTTCTCGAGCTTGTCGAGGTGCCGCATCATCAGCGACATCAACCCGCGACCCTGGCTGTGCATGGTGCGCCATGCGACCGCCTTCTGCATGAAGATCTCGGCGACCTCCTTGCCGAACGCCCCACTCAGCTGGTCGATCTGGTTGTCGTTGAACTTGGTGAGGTTCTCGTTGAGCTTGTTCTCCGCCTCGTCACCGCGGAAGGCCCACAGCGCCGACGCCCAGTTGCCGGCGTACTGACGCATCGACGGCAGGAAGGAGACGAGGTCGGGGCGCACGTTGCCGAGGATCGGGAACAACAGGAAAGCGACGAGGATCGGTGCGAGGATCCAGACGGAACTCACGTCGCCCACCCCGTAACCGGCGCCGGTGGGGAATCCACCGAAGAGCCAGACCGCGGCGAACATGTAGAAGACGTTC
>NZ_AJVB01000721.1:0-1332 GCF_000278445.1 Rhodococcus sp. R1101 | reverse complement strand
TGTTCTCCTTGCCGGTCAGGCGGAACTTGACCTGCTGCCAGGCGAACTCGAACAGGTCGGACTTGTCGAAATAGTTCCGTGCCACGAGGCCGCGGGCGAAGTGGATGATCGACGCACCCTGCACCATCGTGTTGTCGACGTCGAAGAAGGCCGCCGCGGTCAGATCGCGCGGAACGGGCGTGGTGTCGGGCGAGGGCTCGGGTTCGACGCGGGATTCCTGCAGGGCGAGGGCGGCGTCGGCGCTCGCCTCACCTGCGAGATTGGCGCGGACCTCTTCCTCGCTGGGTCCGAACTTGCGGGAGAAGAGCCGGCGTCCGGGACGGATGATGCGCGCCCACGTCTCACCCATGCCCCAGCTGTAGGGGAACGAACGTCCTGGCACTCGCACCTCCGGTGTCGTGACGGGCGGGGCTGTCGAAACGGGCGGGGTCGTGCCCGGCGCGTCCGCGGGCGACCCGCGCCAAGCCTAGCCCGCGATGCCGTTCGTCACGGGGAGGCCGTCGCCCCCGTGACCGGGTGTGACGTTCATCTCGACGGGCCGTGCCGCACAGTGGAGGTATGAGTGAGCATTCGTCTTCGGCAACGGACGGTTCCGCGCGCCGTCATCATCTGACACTTCTCGTCCGTGCCGGATGCGGCGCGTGCGGGCCGGCACGCGAACAGTTGGAGGCGCTCGCCGAGGAGCTCGGCGTCGAGGTCACCTGCATCGACGTGGATCTTGCTGCCGCAACCGATCCCGATCTGCGAGCCGAATTCGGGGACCGCCTGCCCGTCGTCCTGCTCGACGGACGCGAACACAGTTACTGGGAGGTCGACGAGCCGCGCTTGCGCGCCGATCTCGCTCGCTGACGCGACAGGCCCTCGTCGTACAGCAGGTGGGAAGCACATTCGGGGTGCTTCGAGCAACTTTGTGCATGGCTTCACAAGCGGTTACCGTGGTGTGAACGAATTCCCGGATCACCGTGAGGCCAGGCGTGTATCCACCGGCCGGACGAGGAGCCACGTACCGTGACGCAGTTGCACCCACCGCAGGGCGAGGACGCTCGCGGCACCGCCGAGTCCGGCGAGGGTGCCACTTCCACCCCTCCGGTCCGCGATATCCCCCAGGCTACTGTGACGCGTCTCGCGACCTATCTCCGGGTCCTCGGTGCGTTCGCGGAAGCGGGCACGCTCATCGTCTCCAGTGAGGAACTCGCGGCCGCGGCCGGGGTCGGTTCCGCCAAGCTGCGCAAGGATCTGTCCTTCCTCGGGCCCAACGGAGTGCGCGGCGTCGGCTACGACGTCCTGCGCCTGCAGTCCCGCATCGAAGCCGCCCTCGGGCTCGACCGGGGT
>NZ_AJVB01000720.1:0-1334 GCF_000278445.1 Rhodococcus sp. R1101 | reverse complement strand
GCTGCGCTTCCGTGCCGCAGACCGCACCCTCACCGAGGACGAGGCCAGCGCCGCCCGCGAGGCGGCCGTCGCCGCCGCGGCCACCGCGGTCGGCGCGCAACTACGCGCCTGAGGGGACGCGCGTGTCCCCGCCCGGCAGCCACACGTCGGGCGGGACCGTGGCGACCGTGCGACCCGCCCGGTCGAGGACGTGTCCGGCGAGCGTGTGGATTCGCGGCACGAGGACACGATCGCGCACCGTCGGATCGGGGCCCGCGCGAGCAGGCAGGCTCGCGCCGAACAGGACGCAGCGGGAGCCGGGCGACGTAGCCTGGATGCATGAGCAAGGATGAAGACGGCCGGGTGCCGTCCCCGGAGGAGCCCGACAGGCCGGAGCAACCCGTCCCCGACGTGACCCCGGCCGGTCCGGAGACGCCGACGGTGCCGGATGTGCCGCCGGGCCCGGACATCCCGGACGTGCCGCCGATCGACCCGGAACCGAGCCCCGATCCCGACGTGACCCCGCGTGATGCGGCGACGCCGCACGATGTGCAGGTCCACGACGCCGAGATCGTCGACCCGGGGAAGGTCGACGCGGGAGTCGTCGGCACCGGTGTCCGTGCTCCGACGATCGAGGAGATCACCGGCTACACCGCGGACGGGGTGCCGACCTTCGAGTCGGTGCGTGAGAAGATCGAGCAGCGCTCGGCGACCGCGCTCGGCGCCGAGGAACTGGCTCGTGCGACCGGGGCGGGTCGCACGCTCGACGAGCAGTACGAGGATCGTAGGGCGGCCGCCGCCGACCGTCTCGCCGAGATCCGGCGGTCACTGCGGTCGGAGTGAATTCCCCCGAACGGGACACCCGGTATGAAACGATTTGCATGAGAGTGCATAATCATTCGTATGGGTACTTCACCGGACTTCACCGCCACCCCCGAGTCGCCGCTACGGGTCGCCGTGGCCGGCGCCAGCGGCTACGCGGGCGGCGAGATCCTGCGCCTGCTCCTCGGCCATCCCGCC
Source organism: Rhodococcus sp. R1101 (assembly GCF_000278445.1). Lineage (NCBI taxonomy): Bacteria > Bacillati > Actinomycetota > Actinomycetes > Mycobacteriales > Nocardiaceae > Rhodococcus > Rhodococcus sp. R1101. The sequence continues at coordinate 335 of NZ_AJVB01000720.1, read as the reverse complement.
TGCCAGGACGGATCCCTCGTCATCGGCGCACTCACCGCCGGGGGCAACGCCGGCGCCACCCTACGTGAGTTCCATCCCCACCTGCTGCCGCTCGCCGACCGCGTGCTCGGTGCCACCGACATCGACACCCTGCTCGGACACGACGTCGTCTTCCTCGGCCTGCCGCACGGCCACTCCGCCGTGATCGCCGCGCAGCTGCCCGACACCACCGTCGTGATCGATTGCGGTGCCGACTTCCGGCTCGAGAACGCCGCCGACTGGCAACGCTGGTACGGCAGCGACCACGCCGGAACCTGGCCCTACGGGATGCCCGAGCTGCCCGGCAAGCGCGACGC
>NZ_AJVB01000719.1:0-1359 GCF_000278445.1 Rhodococcus sp. R1101 | reverse complement strand
ACGCGTCACGGGTTCGCGGGGTCGACAGCGCCTTCCGCCGCAACGACCGTCAGGAAGGTGTTGTGGTCCGCAGCCGGCGGCGCAGTAGTTTTCCCGTTGCCGTCTTGGGGATGTCGGGAATGATCTCGACGAAGCGTGGGCACTTGTAGGCGGCCAGTCGTTTCTTCGTGAATGCGATCAGTTCCTCGGGCGTGACGGTGGTTCCGGGCCGGAGGCTGACGAAGGCCTTGACCGTCTCTCCGCGGTATTCGTCGGGTACTCCGACCACTGCGGCTTCGCGAACGGCGTCGTGTTCGTAGAGCACGTCCTCGACCTCGCGAGGCCATACCTTGTAGCCACTGGCGTTGATCTGGTCCTTCTTGCGGTCGATGATGTAGAACCAGCCGTCGCTGTCCATGTAGCCCATGTCGCCGGTGTGCAGTACTCCGTCCGGGATCGAGTTCGCGGTGGCCTCGGGCTTGTTCCAATATCCCGCCACCACCTGCGGCCCCGCGGTCACGAGCTCCCCGACCTCACCCGGGGGAAGGTCGTTGCCGTTGTCGTCGACGATCCGCACGACGGTGTCGTAGACCGGCACGCCCACGGAGGTCGCTCCGGTCAGCTCGTCGACCGGTGCCCGCCTGCCGAGCGGCACCGCGTGCGACGGGGAGGTCGTCTCGGTGAGACCGTAGATGTTGTGGATGTAGTGACCGAATCTCTCCTCGAACGCCGCGATGGTGCTCGGTGGGATCGGTGCTCCGCCCGAGTAGATCTTGGTCAGGCTCGCCAGGGCCTCCTTGCTCGCATTCGGGACGTTCATCAACGCGATGAACACCGTGATCGATCCGACGGTGAACGTGGCGCGTTGCTTCTCGATCGTGTCGATGGTGTCGGCCGGAGCCATGCGGTGCATCAGCACCAGGGGTGCGCCGGTCAGCAGCGACAAGGCGATGTGGCCGACGAGTCCGGTGATGTGGAACAGTGGCGCGACGCCGAGGACGACGTCGTCGGGGCCGATGCCGATCCAGTCCCGATAGGTCTGCGCGTTGAACGCCACGTTGCGGTGGGTGGTCATCGCGCCCTTCGGCGGGCCGGTGGTCCCGGAGGTGTACGTCAGGAAAGCGACCGTGTCGGGGCCGATCTCGGCAGGGGGGACGCTCTGACCCCGGAAGGCCGCGAGCATCTCCGCCATGTCCGTGGTGCCCGCACACTCGATGCGTTCGACGCCGGCGAGGGTGCCACTGTTCGCACTCTGGTACTCCAACTCGGACGTGGTGATCAGGGTGCGCACGTCGGTCGACTCGACGACCTTCGCTGCCACGTCGATGTACAGCGACTGCAGCGCCACCAGGACCGTCGCACCCGAGTCGTGCAGGATCT
>NZ_AJVB01000718.1:0-1364 GCF_000278445.1 Rhodococcus sp. R1101 | reverse complement strand
ATGCGCGCGGCGAGCGGTGCGTTCGCGCCACCGGGTGCCATCGAGGTCCGGCGGACCTGCGGTTCGATGTCGGGTTCCGGTTCGCGTGGCGCCTCGAACAGGGCGTCCGGTTCGGCAGACGGGTCGTTCGCCCCGAAAAGATCACTCACGCATCCGACGCTACAAGCTCGCGCCGACGCCCGGTCGGCGACGGTCTGTGCCGTTCGCGTGACGGATGTCCGATTGTGTGGTCGGATCGTGGTCGTGGCCACGACACCGTTCGCCGATCATGTGTCCCGCCGCGCCGTGCTCCGGTCGTCGATCCTCGCCGCGGGTGTTGCGGCCTTCGCGACGACCTCGCAGCCGGCGCACGCCTCCCCGGCGGTCTTCGCGCACGGTGTGGCATCGGGAGATCCGCTGCCCGACGCGGTGGTCCTGTGGACGCGGGTGACCCCGTCGCCGGAGGCGACACCCGGTTCGGGTGCGGGGCCCGACGTCTCCGTGAGCTGGGAACTGGCCCGCAGCAGTACCTTCGATGCGGTCGTCTCGAGCGGCACGGCGACGGCGAGTGCGGTCTCCGACCACACCGTCAAGGTCGACGTCCGCGGACTCGCACCCGGTTCCACCTACTTCTATCGTTTCCGGGCCGCCGGAGCCGTCTCACCGATCGGCAGGACGCTCACGGCACCTGCTCACGACGCCGCAGTCGAACGTCTCCGGTTCGGGGTGGTGTCGTGCTCGGACTGGGAAGGCGGGTTCTTCTCCTCCTACCGTCATCTCGCCGCGCGCGACGATCTCGACGCCGTGGTGCACCTCGGCGACTATCTGTACGAGTACGCGGCCGGGGAATTTCCCGTCGCCGGCGGCCGGGCCGTCCGCGCTCACCTGCCGGCGCACGAGATCGTGAGCCTGGCCGACTACCGGATACGGCACGCGCAGTACAAGACCGATCCGGACCTGCAGGCACTGCACGCGAAGGTGCCGTGGATCGTGGTGTGGGACGACCACGAATCGGCCAACGACGCGTGGGCCGGCGGGGCGGAGAACCACGATCCGCTCGTCGAGGGCGACTGGGCGGCCCGCAGAGCGGCATCCGTGCGGGCCTACGACGAGTGGATGCCGGTCCGCACGAATGCCGGACGTCTCTACCGCCGTCTGCGCTTCGGGCGGCTCGCCGAACTGTCCATGCTGGACCTGCGGAGTTATCGATCCCAACAGGTTCGCGGCATCGGACGGCAGGTCGACGATCCGGCGCGCACGATGACCGGACGGGACCAGATGGAGTGGCTCACCGCGGGTCTGACCACCTCCCCTACCCGGTGGCAGCTGATCGGCAATTCGGTGATGTTCTCGCCGATCCTGCTGCCACCCCTCGATCCACGGAC
>NZ_AJVB01000717.1:0-1377 GCF_000278445.1 Rhodococcus sp. R1101 | reverse complement strand
CGACTCGCCGCCGATGTGGCCTCGGGTGCGTTCGGTCCCGCCGAATCCGACGAGGACGTGCACGGCGCGCTCGAACGGGGACTCATCGAGCGGGTCGGTCCCGAGGTCGGCGGCCGGCTCCGCGCGGGCCGCTCCCGCAACGACCAGGTCGCGACGCTGTTCCGGATGTGGCTGCGCGACAGCGCGCGGCGCATCGCCGACGGCGTCCTCGACGTGGTGGAAGCGATCGCCGGCCAGGCCGCGGCCCACCCCGATGCCGTGATGCCCGGCAAGACGCACCTGCAGGCGGCGCAGCCCGTGCTGCTCGCACACCACCTGCTGGCCCACGCACACCCGCTGTTGCGCGACGTCGACCGGTTGCGCGACTTCGACAAGCGCGCGGCGGTGTCGCCGTACGGGTCGGGTGCGCTGGCCGGATCGTCGCTCGGTCTCGACCCCGACGCGATCGCGGCCGATCTGGGCTTCGACTCCGCGGCCGACAACTCCATCGACGCGACCAGTTCTCGTGACTTCGCGGCGGAAGCGGCCTTCGTCTTCGCGCAGATCGCCGTCGACCTCTCCCGCATGGCGGAGGAGGTCATCCTGTGGAGCACTCCCGAGTTCGGATACGTCACCCTCGCGGACGAATGGTCGACCGGGTCGTCGATCATGCCGCAGAAGAAGAACCCGGACGTCTCCGAGCTCACCCGCGGTAAGGCCGGTCGCCTCATCGGCAACCTCACCGGACTGCTGGCCACCCTCAAGGCGCAGCCGCTGGCCTACAACCGCGACCTGCAGGAGGACAAGGAGCCGGTCTTCGACTCGGTGGCGCAGCTCGAGCTGCTGCTCCCGGCCATTGCCGGTCTCGTCTCGACGCTGACCTTCCACACCGAGCGCATGGCCGAACTCGCTCCCGCCGGCTTCACCCTCGCGACCGACATCGCCGAGTGGATGGTCCGGCAGGGCGTACCGTTCCGCGTCGCCCACGAGGCGGCCGGTGCGTGCGTGCGGGTCGCCGAGGGGCGCGGAGTCGGCCTCGAGGACCTCACCGACGACGAACTGGCCGGTGTCGATCCGGCACTGACCCCGCAGGTGCGGGACGTGCTCACGGTCGAAGGCTCGATCGCCTCGCGCGACGCGCGCGGCGGTACCGCGGGCGTGCGGGTCGTCGAGCAGCTCGGCCGCGTGCGCGATGCCGCGGTGCAGTTGCGCGACTGGGTCCGCGGCTGACCCACCTGCCGTCCCGGGCACCCCGAGTTGCCCGGGACGGTCACGGTGGTGTGGCAGGCTGGCACATACTCTCGGCACGCAGCGGGTACCGGTGTAGAACCGCAGGTGCCGGGGACCCGTGCGGATACATCGTCGAGAGGGGAGCGGACCGTGGGACTGGACGCCGAT
>NZ_AJVB01000716.1:0-1377 GCF_000278445.1 Rhodococcus sp. R1101 | reverse complement strand
TGAGCTTGCCGCCGTAGACCGGCAGCACATCGGAGGCGCCGTCGAGCAGCACCACCCGCGCCTCCGTCGGATCGATGTTGCGGAAGGTGCCCTTGAGGGTGCGGCGCGAGAGTTCCGCGATCTGCCCCGCGAGCTCCACACCCGTCGGGCCCGCGCCGACCACCACGAAGGTCAGCAGCCGGGCGCGTTCCTCGTGATCGTGTGACAGTTCGGCCTGCTCGAACGCCCCGAGGATCCGGCCCCGCAATTCCAGGGCGTCGTCGATGGTCTTCATGCCCGGCGCGAACTCGGCGAACTGATCGTTGCCGAAATAGGACTGGCCGGCCCCGGCGGCGACGATGAGACTGTCGAAGGGGGTGGTGGTGTAGCGCTCGAGGAAGCGGGAGGTCACCGTCCGGTTCTCCAGGTCGATCTTCTCGACGTCCCCGAGCAGCACCTGCGCGTTCTTCTGCTTGCGCAGCACCATGCGGGTCGCGGGGGCGATGTCGCCGACCGACAGGATGCCCGTCGCCACCTGGTACAGCAACGGCTGGAACAGATGGTGGGTGGTGCGCGCCACGACCGTGACGTCCACATCGGCACGAGCCAGGGCCTGGGTTCCGAACAGCCCTCCGAATCCGGATCCGATCACGACCACTCGATGACGGCGGGGTTCGGTCTGCTCGATGCTCATGGATGCTCCTTCACGTTGCCGGATGGATCGATCCCCAGTCTTGCAGTTGCCGCGCCCGCCCACAGCGCAACCGAGGAGCCCACCGGCCCTCAGCGGGCTAGTCCGGCCCGTCGCCGCCCGGCTCGCGCCCGGGGCCGAGCAGCCCGTAGACGGGGTTGTGCCGCGCGGCGTGCCGCACCGCGTCGTCGGTCGCCGAGGTGTACACCTGCACCGTCTGCAACGAGCGATGCCCGAGTAGTTGCTGCAACTCCACCATCGTCGCGCCACTGTCGGCCAGGCTCGTCGCGAAGGTGTGCCGCAGCGCGTGGGCGAGCGCCCCGCGTTTGCGTTCCGATTCGATGCCCGCGCGGCGGTAGATGCGCCGCACCCGGTACTGCAGGGTGCCGCGGGTGATGCGTCTGCCGTCCGCGCCGACGAACAGCGGATCGGTCGGATCGTGCCGCTCCCACACCGGCAGCTCGTCGCGGTCGCGGTCGCGGGTGCGGCGCCGTGCGGCGGGGAAGCGGGCGTAGCGTTCGTCGAGATAGGCGCAGACGATCGCCGTCCAACTGTCCTCGAGGGGGATCTCCCGTTCGATCGCGCCCTTGCCGAGCACCCGCAGCACCGGGGCCTCCCGGCCGCCGAGGATGCTGCCCACATCGAGGCGGATCAGCTCGTCCGAGCGGATGCCGGTGAGCAGCAGGGTGGCGATGAGCGCCAGATCC
>NZ_AJVB01000715.1:0-1380 GCF_000278445.1 Rhodococcus sp. R1101 | reverse complement strand
TGCCGTTGCTGAACGCGAGGCGGTCACCACGCGTGTGGAACTGGCGCGGCAGGTAGCGGTTCTGCGCGAGAACCGAGCCGAGCACGGGGAATCCGTTGAACGCGGTGTTGGCGGCGAGCACGAGGATCACGGCGGTGACGATCGTGATCAGGACGAACGCGGCCGGTATCCCGTCGAAGACGGTATGGGCCAGCTGGGCGAGCAGCGTCTTCTGCTCGTAGCCCTCGGGCGCACCCCGCAGTTGGGTCTCGGGGTGCTCGGCCACCACGACCCCGAGTCGTCGGGCGAGGAAGACCACCCCGAGGAACAGCGTGACGGCGATGGCTCCGAGCACCAGCAACGTCGTCGCGGCGTTGCGTGCCTTCGGCTTCCGGAAGGACGGCACACCCGTGCTGATCGCCTCGACGCCCGTCAGCGCGGCGCACCCCGACGAGAATGCCCGCGCGACCAGGAGGACGAATGCGAGCGCCGTCAGGTCGGTCTGCTGGGCGACGAGTTCGAGATCGGCCGACTCGGCGCGCAGCTCGTCGCCCAGGACGAAGATCCGGAACAGGCCGGCTCCGAGCATCACCAGCATGCAGCCCACGAAGGTATAGGTGAGAACGGCGAAGGCACGTCCGGCCCGCCGGAGACCGCGCAGGTTCACCGCGGTCAGCAACACGATCGCGAGGATGACGAAGAGAACCTTGTGCCGGGCCACGAACGGGACCGCCGATCCGACCGTCGCCGCCGCGGACGACAGCGACACCGCGACCGTCAGCACGTAGTCGACGAGCAGCGCGCTGCCCACGGTCAGTCCGGCCGTGGGGCCGAGATTCTTCGTGGCCACCTCGTAGTCGCCGCCACCCGATGGGTAGGCGCGCACCGTCTGGCGGTAACCGGCGATCACGATCACGAGCACGAAGGCGACCGCGAGACCGATCCACGGAGAGAACGCGTAGGCCGACAGTCCCGCGACGGAGAGGACGAGGAAGATCTCCTCGGGCGCGTAGGCGACCGACGAGAGGGCATCGGAGGCGAACACCGGCAGCGCGGTGCGTTTGGGCAGCAACTCGTGCCCGAGAGTGTCGCTGCGGAACGGCCGACCCAGCACGAGCCGCTTCGCCGCGGTGGAAAGCTTGGACACGCGCAAAGCCTATGCGGTTCGGGTCCGGAAGTACCCCTCGGCCGGGTCACGACTGCTCGGGGATCGTCACGCGGTACCGTTCGGTTCGGCGGTCCGATGCGGTCCGTCTCGGAAGGATCGACCGGAACGGAGTCCACGGTGTACGTGGTGGTGATGGGGTGTGGTCGGGTCGGCTCGGCGGTGGCCACCGCCCTCGTCCGGCTCGGTCACGAGGTCGCGGTCATCGACCGCGACGAGAGTGCGTTCGGGCGACT
>NZ_AJVB01000714.1:0-1384 GCF_000278445.1 Rhodococcus sp. R1101 | reverse complement strand
CCGGCCGCGACGAGGTGCACCGTTTCGTCCGCGCCGCCACGCTGGTCGCGCCGGCCACCAGTTTCGGCGGCATCCACACCACCGCGGATCGCCGCGCACGCTGGGGCGATGCCGTGCCGGAGGGATTCGTCCGGTTGTCGTGCGGAATCGAGGACACCGCCGATCTGCTCGCCGATCTCGACGCGGCGCTGAACGCACGCTGAGCGAGGGCGGATGCCCGGTGTGGACGGGACTCGGCTGGGTCTCGACGAGGCGCTACCGGTACGGTGCGACACGTGAGTACGCCCCGCACCCGGGTGGCCGTCGTCTTCGGTGGTCGCAGCAACGAACATTCCGTGTCCTGCATCTCGGCAGGCAGCATCCTGCGCCATCTCGACCCGGAGAAGTACGAGGTCGTGCCCATCGGCATCACTCCCGAGGGTGCCTGGGTTCTCAGTGACGCCGACCCCGCCCGCCTCGCCGCGGCCGGTCGCGAGCTGCCCGTCGTCGCCGGTGACGGCTCCGATCTCGTCCTCACCGCGGATCCCACCCGCAGGGGCGACATCGTCGCCCTCGACGAGGGTTCCTACGGCCGGGTGCTCGCATCGGTCGACGTGGTGTTCCCGGTCCTGCACGGCGCCTACGGCGAGGACGGCACCATCCAGGGACTCCTCGAACTGGCGAACATCCCGTACGTGGGTCCCGGTGTCCTCGCCAGCGCCGCCGGCATGGACAAGGAGTTCACCAAGAAGCTGCTCGCGGCCGAAGGGCTCCCCGTCGGTTTCCAGATCGTTCTGCGCCCCGGCACCGCGATCCTCACCGAGGAGCAGAAGGCCCGCCTGGGCCTGCCCGTCTTCGTCAAGCCCGCCCGCGGTGGGTCGTCGATCGGCATCAGCCGTGTGGCCGACTGGGCGGCCTTCGACGCCGCGGTCGCCAAGGCCCGAGAGCACGATCCGAAGGTCATCGTCGAGTCCGCGATCATCGGGCGCGAGGTCGAGTGCGGCGTGCTCGAATTTCCGGACGGTGACGTGCGGGCGAGCGTGGTGGCGGAGATCCGCATGCCCGACACCTCCGGCGACCACGAGGCGTTCTACGACTTCGACACGAAGTATCTCGACGACGTCTGCGAATTCGACGTGCCGGCGAAGCTCGACGAGGAGACCTCCGACCGGATCCGCGAACTCGCGGTCCGGGCCTTCCGCGCCCTCGACTGCCACGGCCTGTCCCGCGTCGACTTCTTCGTCACCGAGGACGGACCGGTGATCAACGAGATCAACACGATGCCCGGTTTCACGTCGATCTCGATGTACCCGCGGATGTGGGAGGCCACCGGCGTCGAATACGCCGAGCTGCTGTCGATCCTGGTGGAGACGGCGCTCGTGAGGGGCACCGGCCTGCGCTAGCG
>NZ_AJVB01000713.1:0-1393 GCF_000278445.1 Rhodococcus sp. R1101 | reverse complement strand
CCTGGCGGGCCTACCGGTGCTGGGGGTCGGTCTCGGGCAGCTCATGGGTGCATCTCCGCTCACCATCCTTCTCGCCGGTGGTCTCGGAGGAGTCATGCTCGTCGTCGGCACGGTGCTGGTCTGTGCGGGTCTGCTGTGGACGGACCGGATCGCGGCCCGGGTGGCGTCATGAGCGCGACCTGGGCGGTGGTGCTGGGAGCGGCCTCGCTCGTCGTCGTGCCCGTTCCCCGCGGTGCGGAACGTCTCTCCTTCGCGAGATCCGATGTCGCCGGGCGCACCGCACCGGATCCGGTGATCGATCCGCATGCGGTTCCCGCCGCCTTCGATCTGTTCGCGGCGTGCTTGCGCGCGGGGATGCCGGCCGGCGCCGCCGCGCGGGTCGTCGCCGAATCGGCTCCGCCGGAACTCGCGGCGGCGCTGCGTCGAGGCGCCGACCGGTTGGCGTTGGGAGCCGATCCGGCCGGGGCATGGGAGGGATCCGGAACTACCGATGCGCTGGACGACTTCGCGCGCGCGGCACGACGATCCGCGAAATCCGGTGCGCCCTTGTCGGATACTGTCGCCGAACTCGCGGCCCGGCATCGCGCCGAGACGGAGGACCGGGTGGCCGCCGAGATCGATCGTGCGGGGGTGCTCGTGAGCGGTCCCCTCGGATTGTGTTTTCTGCCCGCCTTCGTATGTCTGGGCATCGTGCCGGTCGTCGTCGGCCTGGCGCGGGACGTCCTGGGTGCGGGGCTGATGTGAATGTCGGCGCGGACGGTCCGCGCTGCGCGAATGGGAGGGGACCGAAGATGGAAGAACGAGCGACGACCTCGGAGTTCGTACGTGGATGGCGAGGTCGGATCGGCGGGCTCGTCGCGCAGGACGACGGCATGTCGACGGCGGAGTATGCGATCGGCACCATAGCGGCTGCAGCGTTCGGGGCCGTGCTGTACACGGTGGTGACGGGCGACTCGATCGTTTCCGCACTGACGGGCATCGTCGAACGAGCACTGAACACGTCGGTGTGAAGGCTTCCGAATCGAAAAGCGTTCTCCGGAGGTCGGTTACGGTCTTCGTCCGTGAAGACCGCGGAGGCGTCACCGTCGAAGCGGCTCTTGCGATCGCAAGCTTCGTCTCGGTGCTCGTGCTGTGTCTCGGTGCGGTACTGGGCATCGCGTATCAGGTGCGGTGCCACGACGCCGCACGCGAAGCGGCCCGCCTCACGGCGCGGGGCGATCAGGAACGGGCGCTCGACGTGGCCGCGCGCGTCGCGCCCCCGGACGCACGCGTGGCGGTGCGCGAGGAGGGAGATCTGATCGTGGCGGTCGTGACCGCGGAGAGCCCGCTGCTCCCGTTGCTGACCCTCACGGCCGAGGCGGTGGCGGTGCGCGAGCCGGAAGGAACGCGATGA
>NZ_AJVB01000712.1:0-1399 GCF_000278445.1 Rhodococcus sp. R1101 | reverse complement strand
GACGTGGCTGACAGAATGAAGCAGCCGGCCGTTCCGACCGGTATCGCTCGCCGGAAGGACATTCACGATGGCGCATGTCAACCTCGGTAAGCAGCACCCGGCCGCCTACAAGAGCGTATTGGCCCTGAACAAGGAGGTCGAGGAGGCCGTCGCGCGAGCCGGACTCGATGCGAAGCTGGCCGAACTGGTGAAGGTCCGGACGTCGCAGCTCAACGGATGCGCGTTCTGCCTGCGCATGCACACACGCGACGCGCTCGACAAGGGCGAGACCACCGATCGTCTTGCGGTCCTTGCCGCATGGTGGGAATCGCAATACTTCACCGAACAGGAGCGGGCCGCGCTCGCGCTCGCCGAAGACGTCACGCGCCCCATGGAGCCCGGTGGTCACGAGTGGGACAACGGATCACTGAGCGACGAACAGGTCTCCGCGATCACGTGGCTAGTGATCGTCATGAACGCGTGGAACCGCATCGCCGTCCGAAGCCACTACCCCGTCACCCCGTGACCTGCGCCGGACGCCACCGTCGATCGGAAGATCTTCCGCGTCAGAAGTCGGTGAGGTCCGGGAAGAACAGCACCTGCCCGACTGTGATCTTGTTCGGATCGGCGATGTGGTTGGCGGACGCGATGATCGGGTACATTTCCGCGTTCCCGTAGTGGTGTTGCGCCAGGACCCGCAGGGTGTCGCCGGCGACGGCGGTGTGCCGGAAATTGAGTCCCGGGCGGATCAGCACGCGTCCGACCTCGACGTGGTCGGGTTCGGCGATGCGGTTCGGGAACGAGATGATCGGATGCAACTGCGCCTCGCCGTACCAGCGACGTGCCAGTTCCGAGAGCGTCTCCCCTGCGACCACGGTGTGGTGCCCGACGTCCCCGAGTTCGGGAATGAGAAGCGATCGACCTACCCTGACAACGTTCGGATCGCCGATGTGGTTGGCCGCTGCGAGTACCGGAAAGAAAGTCCCGTCACCGTAGAAGTGCTGAGCCAGCCCCGACAGTGTTTCGCCGGACGCGACGGTGTGCCGCCGGGTGATATACGGGATGAGCAGTTCCTGACCCACACTGATCGTGTTCGGGTCGGCGATGCCGTTGGGGACAGCGATGACGGGGAAGAGAGTTGCGTCGCCGTAGAACATCTGCGCCAACTTCCACAGGGTGTCGCCTGCGGCAACTTCGTATTTCGTAACCATGGCCGTGCCTCGGGTGGTGTGGACGTCGGCGATTCGGATCGAGCCGCCGAGGACCATGCTGCTCACCATCAGCAGCAGGTACACGCGTAGCGCGCTACCCGAATTCACTACCGAGGAGTCCCTTCGACTACGTCGGCGGCAGCAGTGGTCAGCAGAGAGGAGTGCGGCACCGAAGCCGCACGAGTGCGAGCGCTCATCGCGACGTTCTC
>NZ_AJVB01000711.1:0-1407 GCF_000278445.1 Rhodococcus sp. R1101 | reverse complement strand
CAGCAGGCGCTGGAGGTGGGCCGGGCGTGGAAGTTCGACACGCCCGCAGCGCGAAGGCGTCCTTCCTCGACGAGGCGTTCGAGGGCACGCCAGGTGTCGGTGTAGACATCGCGGGCCGGGGTCGGCCAGTGGATCAGGTAGAGATCGAGACGATCGAGGCCGAGCGCGGTGAGGCTGGTGTCGAAGGCGCGGAGGGTGGCGTCGTAACCCTGATCGGAGTTCCACACCTTCGTCGTGATGAACAGCTCGTCGCGGGACAGTCCGGAATCCGCCAGCGCGCGGCCGACGCCGGCTTCGTTGCCGTAGATCGCGGCGGTGTCGATGTGACGGTAGCCGGTCTCGAGTGCGGCGCTGACGGCCGCGGTGGTCTCGTCCTCGGGGATCTGGAAGACGCCGAAGCCGAGCTGGGGGATCTCGACGCCGTTGTTCAGGGTGACGGTGGGGATCGTGGACGATGTCACGAGTCGGTGCTCCTTCGGGGGTGTTCGCGTAGTTCGGGATCAGAGTCGGACGGGGTCGACTGCAGCACGGGTTGTGCTGTGGAGGTCGGGTTCTGTGGATGTGTGAGTTGCGTTGGTGTGGTCGTCCTTTCGCTGTAGTCGGTGGGACAGGACCGCCGGGACCAGAGCGGACGCGGCCAGGACGGCCCCGACGGCGTTGGGTGCCGTGTACCCGAATCCGGCGGATATCACCGTGCCGCCGAGCCAGGCGGCCAGGGCGTTGCCGAGATTGAAGGCACCGATGTTGGCGGCGGAAGCCAGGGTCGGGGCGCCGTGCGCATGGTCGAGGACGTGCTTCTGCAGGGGCGGCACGGTCGCGAAACCGAGGGCGCCGATCAGGAAGACCGCCGCGACGGACACGGTCTTGTCGGAGGACAGGAAGGTGAACAGTCCGAGCACCATGGCCAGGCCGGCCAGGGCGGTGTAGAGCATCGGCATGAGATTGCGGTCGGCGAAATGTCCGCCGACGAGGTTGCCGACCACCATGCCGGTTCCGAACACGGCCATCAGCCAGGGGACGGAGGACTCGGCGAAACCGCTGACATCGGTCAGGATCGGTGCGATGTAGGTGATCCCGGCGAACACGCCACCGAAGCCGAGGACCGTCATGGTCATGGCCAGTACGACCTGGACGTTCTTGAACGCCGCGATCTCGTGGCGCAGCCGCACGCCTGCGGGTCGGGGGACGTCGGGAACGAGCTTCGCGACGCCGGCCAGGCCGACGACGCCGAGCGCGGCGACGATCAGAAATGTCGCGCGCCAGCCCGCGGTGTGGCCGACGAAGGTGCCCAGCGGCACGCCGACGACATTGGCCACCGTCAGTCCGGTGAACATCAGGGAGATGGCAGCCGCCTTTTTCTGCGGTGCCACCAGTTCGGCGGCGACGACCGAGCCGATGCCGAAGAAG
>NZ_AJVB01000710.1:0-1409 GCF_000278445.1 Rhodococcus sp. R1101 | reverse complement strand
GCGCACGAGCACACCCGGGTTGATGAGGAAGTTCGACGGCGCGAGCGCGTCGAACATCAGATTCGCGAACTGGCGTGCCTTGCCGTCCTGGATTGGGTCACCTGCGCCGGCGTCGGCGAGATCCTCGACGAATTCGCGGGTGGCGAGATAACTCTGCAGCAGTGAGAAGTAGGCAGGATTCTCCTTCCACGCGGCGTCGGAGAAGCGGCGATCCTTCGGATCCAGGGCGACCGGGGCCTGAGGATCGCGGGCACTCCACACGCGCGTCGCCGCCGCCGGGATGTTCGCCAGACGGTGGGCGTAGTCCGTGGTCGCCTCCGCCACGGCCCGCGGATTCTTCGCGGCGCGACCGGCGACCGAAGCGACGGCCGGGCCCCAGCCGACCGGGTCGAGCGAGGAAGTGAGCTTCTTCTGCAGATGGTTGAGCACCGAGCAACTCCAGAACTGGGTGGATGGTCCGGAGCCGAGATTGACATCGCCCGCGAGGGCGCGCACCTTACCCCCAGGTACGTGCTACCTGCATGTTCGTCGCTCATGCCGCGAAATCGGGCTGACCTGGATTGCTGCGTGACGAACAGGCCTCGACCCTGGCCGATGTGAAAATGCTCACTCGTGTTCGGATTCGGGTCCTCCGCCACGCCGCCGACGCGCGACGGTCACCTCCCGGAATGCCTCGTACATCTCCTCGAGCGAACGCCGCTGGGCGTTGGTGAGGTCGGGATCCTCGCGAATCGCCCGCAGGACCGCGGACTCCGCTCCGTCATCGGCCTGCGCGTGGGCCGCGAGGGTGTCGGCGGACAGGTGCAACTGGTCGGCGATCGCTTGCAGCACACGCTCGCTCGGCGCCCGCAGGTTCCGTTCGATCTGCGACAGGTACGGATTCGAGATGCCCACCATCGACGCGAGCTGGCGCATGGGAAGTTCTGCGAGCTCACGCTGGCGGCGGATCAATTCGCCCAAGGTGCTCGGGCGTGCCTCGTCCTCGTCCATGCCGACAGCATAAGCACGGTGATCCGTGTCGAAAGACATCCTCACGCGGGTGCAACTTCGAACGTCACCACTCGATGCGGGATAGTAGGGGGTGATCCCTGTTCTGCGAGAGAGGACACCTCATGCTTGCCCGCACCGACCTGCGCGGTCGTACTCCCACCACTGCTGAGCTCAGGGGCGCGCTGCCCCGTGGCGGAGTGGACGTGGACGCGGTGCTCCATCAGGTCCGTCCCGTCGTCGACGACATCCGCGCTCGCGGTGCCGAGGCCGCACTCGACTACTGCGAGAAGTTCGACGGGGTCCGCCCCGCCACGGTGCGCGTTCCCGCCGCGGAACTCGAACGCGCCCTCGCCGAACTCGAACCCGCGATCCGCGCCGCCCTCGAGGAGGCCGTCGAGCGCACGCGCGTCGTGCACGCG
>NZ_AJVB01000709.1:0-1428 GCF_000278445.1 Rhodococcus sp. R1101 | reverse complement strand
GGCGATCTTGTCCAGGACCTGCTGCAGCAGATCGTCCCTGCTGGTGAAGCTCTCGTAGAAGTACCGTTCCGTCAGCTTGGCGCGGGCACAGATGGCGGTCATGGTGGCTCCGCTCTTCCCTGAGGCCGCGAACAGCTCCAGTCCCGCTTCGAGCAGGGCTTCGCGCCGCAGCGCGACACGCTGTTCGCCGCTCAGACCGGCATAGCGCCGGGGCGCCGGGGAAGTCATGGGACCGATCTTGACAGACCGGATGGCTGTGACGCAGACTACACCCAATCTGACAGGCCACTCTGTCAGATGTGCGCCGAGAAGTCGGAGGTTCATCGTGACCAAGCTTTTGGCCGTTCCCCCCGCCCAGTCGCAACTACGCCCGGTTCCCGGAGGAGCGGGCCTGCCCGGAATCGGGCACCTCCTCGAATACATCCGGCAACCCCTCGGGATGCTGCAGAAACAGTGGGACCGCTACGGGGAGGTCTCATGGTTCTCGGCAGCCGGTCAGCGATGGATCGCAGTGCTCGGCCCCGACGCATGCCAGGAAGTACTGCAGAACAAGGATCGGGCATTCGCGAACGGCGACGGCTGGTCGGTGCTGATCGGCCCGTTCTTCCACGGCGGCCTCATGCTCCTCGACTCGGAGGAACATCTCCGGCACCGCCGCATCATGCAGCAGGCGTTCACCCGATCACGCCTCGAGAAGACCGTCGACGTCATGAACCCGTCGATCGCCGAGAAGCTCGACAAGTGGGTTCCCACCGACGGATTCCGCTCATACACGGCTCTGAAGACACTCACACTCGATCTCGCCACCGATATCTTCATGGGTGGCGCCGAGGACTCCGCACCGGCCGAGATCGAAGCGGTGAAGAAGGCGTTCATCGACTGCGTACAGGCGGCGACCTCGATCGTCCGGTATCCCCTCCCCGGCACCAGGTGGAAGCGCGGACTCGACGGACGCCGGGTGCTCGAAGACTTCCTCCGGCACTACCTACCGGCCCGACGGGCACGGGAGACGGACGACCTCTTCTCCGTGTTGTGCCGCATCGAATCCGAAGCAGGACAACGGTTCAGCGACGACGAGATCGTCGATCACATGATCTTCCTGCTGATGGCCGCGCACGACACGTCGACCATCACGATCTCCACGATGATGCAGTATCTCGGGCAACATCCGCAGTGGCAGGACCGGTGCCGGGCCGAATCGCTCGCGCTGGGCACCACCACGCCGAGTCACGCCGATCTCGATGCGCTCGAAAGCCTCGATCTGGTGATGAAGGAATGCCTCCGGCTGGTCTCCCCCGTCCCGGTCCTCGCGCGACGAGCCGTCCGCGACACCGAGGTCCGGGGCCATTTCGTACCGGCCGGCACGTACGTCTCCGTGGCACCGCACTTCACACACCACATGGCGGAATACTGGCCGGAGCCCGAACG
>NZ_AJVB01000708.1:0-1429 GCF_000278445.1 Rhodococcus sp. R1101 | reverse complement strand
GTCGCGCAGGGTTCGGTAGGTCTCGATCAGGTGGTCGGTGGAGGCGTCGCCGGTGTCGGGGGTCTCGTCGCCGGTGAGTACCGCCTGCAGGGCGGTGGCCTGGGTCTTGCCGAGTTCGACCCCCCACTGATCGAACGAATCGATCCCCCAGATCACCCCTTGGACGAAGGTCTGGTGCTCGTAGAAGGCGATGATCTGCCCGAGCACCGACGGCGTCAACTCGGGGGCCAGGATCGTCGTCGACGGCCGATCGCCGGGCATCACCTTGTGCGCCACCAACGCCTCCGGCACGCCTTCGGCGCGGACCTCGTCGGCCTCACGCCCGAACGCCAACACCTTGGCCTGGGCGAACATGTTCGCCAGCACCAACACCTGCATCGAGGTGGTGCCGTCGCGGGCGGGCAGGTCGTCGCCACTGCGGGCCAGGCCCAGGAAATCGACCGGCACGATCTCGGTGCCCTGATGCAACAACTGGAAGAAGGCGTGCTGACCGCCCGTGCCGGGCTCCCCCCAGAACACCTCCCCGGTCGGGCAGCGCACCGCGGCGCCGTCGGCGCGTACCGACTTGCCGTTCGATTCCATGGTCAACTGCTGCAGATAGGCCGGCAACCGCGCCAGATCCTGCGCATAGGGCACCACCGCCCGGGAGCGGTGGCCGAGGACACTGGCGTTCCACACCCCGATCACCCCGGCCAGCAACGGCGCATTGTGCTCGGGGGCGGCGGTGGCGAAATGTTCGTCGATGGCGTGCATGCCGGCGAGGAACTCACCGAACCGCTGCCGTCCGATCGCGCACATCACCGCCAGCCCGATCGCCGAACCCACCGAATAGCGGCCCCCCACCCAGTCCCAGAACTCGAACATGTGCGCCGGGTCGATACCGAACTCGCGTACCCGCTGCGTGTGCGTCGACACCGCCACGAAATGCTGGGCGACGGCGTCCTCACCGAGGGCGTCGACGAGCCAGCGGCGGGCGGCGGTGGCATTGGACAGTGTTTCGAGGGTGGAGAAGGTCTTCGACGCCACGACGAACACCGTCGTCGCCGGATCCAGATCGGCCAGCGCGGCGGTCAGATCCGCCGGGTCGACGTTGGAGACGAACCGTGCCGCGGGCCCGTCGTGGAAGCGGCGCAGCGCGCCGGTGACCATCGCCGGGCCGAGATCGGAGCCGCCGATACCGATGTTGACCACCGTGGCGATCGGCTGCCCGGTGGCACCGCGCCAGCGTCCGTCGCGGATCCGGTCGGTGAACTCACCCATCCGGTCGAGCACGGCATGCACCTGCGCGACGACGTCGATTCCGTCGACGATCAGCGACGCCTCCCGCGGCAGCCGTAGGGCGGTGTGCAGCACCGCCCGGTCCTCGGTGATGTTGATGTGCTCACCGGCGAGCATCGCCTCCCGAGCGGCGGCCACACCCGTCTGCTCC
>NZ_AJVB01000707.1:0-1436 GCF_000278445.1 Rhodococcus sp. R1101 | reverse complement strand
GACGCGGCCCTCGACGGTATCGAGGTCGTGTTCGGAGAGAATCGATTTCACGACGAACTCGAACATCGGCGTGCGGCGGGCGATGAGATCGCGCACCGCGCCGTCGCCCGACTGCTGCCGCAGCTCGCACGGGTCCATGCCCTTGGGTGCGATCGCGACGTAGGTCTTCGCCGCGGTCTTCTGATCCCCCTCGAACGCCTTCATCGCCGCCGCACGACCGGCGTCGTCGCCGTCGAAGGTGTAGATGACCTCGCCACGGAAGAAGCTGTCGTCCATGAGCAGGCGGCGCAGCAGAGCGAGATGCTCGTCGCCGAAAGCGGTACCACACGCGGCGACCGCCGTCTTCACCCCGGCCAGGTGCATGGCCATGACGTCGGTGTATCCCTCGACGATCACGGCCTGATGGGACTTGGCGATCTCGCGCTTGGCGAGGTCGAGACCGAACAACACTTGAGATTTCTTGTACAGCACCGTTTCCGGTGTGTTCATGTACTTCGCGGTGATCTGGTCGTCGTCGTACAGGCGGCGAGCACCGAAGCCGATGACGTCGCCCGCAAGATTGCGAATGGGCCACAACAGACGACGGTGGAAGCGGTCGATCGGTCCGCGGCGTCCCTGCCGGGACAATCCGGCGGTCTCGAGTTCGGAGAAATCGAATCCCCGGCCGAGGAGGTGCTTCGTGAGCGCGTCCCAGCCGGCGGGTGCATAGCCGCAGCCGAACGTCTCGGCGGCCGCCTGGTCGAAGTTGCGTTCGGTCAGATAGTCGCGGGCGGCCTGCGCTTCGGGGGTGCGCAGCTGCTCGGCGTAGAACTGCTGAGCGGCCGCGTTCGCCGCGACCAGCCGGGCACGGGTGCCCCGGTCGCGCTGGACGGACGGACCTCCGCCCTCGTAGTTCAGCGTGTAACCGACACGTTCGGCGAGCTGCTCGACGGCCTCGACGAAGCTGACGTGTTCGATCTTCTGCAGGAACGAGTAGACGTCGCCGCCCTCACCGCAGCCGAAGCAGTGGAAGTGCCCGTGATTGGGCCGCACGTGGAAGGACGGGGACTTCTCGTCGTGGAAGGGGCACAGGCCCTTGAGCGAGTCGGCACCGCCGCGCTTGAGTGCGACGTATTCACCGACGATGTCCTCGATGCGCACGCGGTCGCGAATGGCCGCGATGTCTCTGTCTGAAATACGGCCGGCCACGAGACGAGTCTAAGCCGCCGCGCAGACTGCCCGGCACGACGGTCGGCCGCAACCGGCCGTCCCGATCACTCGCGCCGCGTCAGCCCCAGCTGGCCTGCGCGGCGAGGCTGTCGCGGTCGATCCGCTCAAGGCGCGATTCGGTGCACGAGGCGATCTGATCGACCACCACCCGCACCTTCGCGGCGTCGTCGGGCGCCGCCTTCCATGCGGCGACGAAGAACGGGTCGAGCCCCACCGGCGCAGTGCGC
>NZ_AJVB01000706.1:0-1436 GCF_000278445.1 Rhodococcus sp. R1101 | reverse complement strand
CTGCCCCACGACGATCCGCCCCCGCCGGCGGACGGTGTGCCCGTCTTCTGGGTGCAGAGGGACCTCGAGATGACCGTCGGTAAGGCGGCCGCGCAGGTCGGGCACGCCGCGATGTTGTTCGCGGGAGCGCTGGACGTCGACACCGCACGTGCCTGGGCATCCGACGGATTCCCGTGCGCCGTCCGCGACGCCGACGAGACCACCTGGCGCGAACTGCTCGCCCGGGTGGAAGCGGGCACCGCCGTCGCGGTCCGCGATGCGGGCTTCACCGAGGTGGCGCCGGGTTCGATCACGGTTGTCGCGGTGCCGGGCACGGTCAGCGCACGAGTCTGACCTCCACCGGCGTCGTGCCGCCGTGGATCATCCTTGCGCGACCTCTTCGTCGTCCGTGATCCGGAAGATCAGCACCGTCGGTCCGTCGACCGGGTACGAACTTCCCACCCGCATCGGTGAGGTGTCCGCGGGCCGGCCGTCGGGGGCGCTCGAATCGAACACGCACGCGATGTCGCCGCGGTACCACTCGGGCCCGGCCAGTGTCACCGTGGCGGCACCCCCCGAATGCAGAACGAACAGGCCGCTGCTGTCCTCGAGAGTGACGCCGGTGCGGGTGACCGTGCCGAGTTGCGAGCCGTCGACCCAGCCCTGCAGCGTGCGGCGGCTGTCGTCGTGCCAGGCCTCGTCGTCGAGTTCGACCCCCTCGATGCCGAACCACACCAGGTCGGGATACCCCACGGACCGGGCGCGTCCCTCGAAGAAGCGTCGCTGCCGCAGCACAGGGACGCGTGTGCGCAGGCGGAGCAGTTCGCGCACGTAGTCCGTTCGCGCACGGTCGGCGTGCTCCCAGTCCAACGGCCACGCGTCGCGGACCGCGACGTCCTCGGGAACGCAGTAGGCGTTGTTGTTGCCGTGCTGTGTGTGGCCGAACTCGTCACCGGCGAGCAGCATCGGGGTGCCCGTCGACAGCAGGAGCGTCGCCAGCACGGCCCGGACGTGACGGTCGCGGGCGGCGAGGACATCGGGATCGTCGGTCGGACCCTCGACACCGTGGTTCACCGACTCGTTGTTGTTCGACCCGTCGCGACCCTCTTCCCCGTTCTCGTCGTTGTGCTTGCGCTCGTACGACACGGCATCGGCGAGGGTGAAACCGTCGTGGGCGGTGACGAAGTTGATCGACATCCACGGTTGCCGGATGTTCCTGTCGTAGAGGTCCTCCGAACCGGTGAGCCGCGACGCGACCTCGCGGATGCCGGAACGTCCGGCCCAGTAGCGGCGCACCGTGTCGCGGTACCGGTCGTTCCATTCCGCCCACTGAGCCCCGAAGTTCCCGAGCTGATAACCGTGCGCGGTGGCGTCCCACGGCTCGGCGACGAGCTTGACGTCGCTGAGGACGGGATCGGTGACGATCGCGGTGAGCAGTGCCGCTCGCGGATCGAACG
>NZ_AJVB01000705.1:0-1448 GCF_000278445.1 Rhodococcus sp. R1101 | reverse complement strand
GGGTGAGCGGACCCATCGACGAGCCGTCGGCGGAGATGTGGTGGACCACGAAGGCGAGGACGTAGTCGGATTCGCGGACCCGGAACAGTCGCGCGCTCAGCGGCACGGCGGTGGTGACGTCGAAGATCGTCGCCGCGAGTTCCTGGACGGCGGCGACGATGTCCGCCTCCGGCACGTCCACCGGGGTGAGGTCGGGAACCGCCTGCGCGGCGGGAACGATGACCTGGACGGGACCGTCCTCGGTCTCCGGGTAGAAAGTGCGCAGCGATTCGTGGCGGGCCACGACGTCGCCGACGGCGGCCTGCAGCGCGTCGACGTCGAGATCGCCGGTGAGCCGGATCGCGATCGGCACGTTGTAGGCCGACGATTCGGTGTCGAAGCGGTTGAGGAACCACATGCGCTGCTGCGCGAGCGACAGAGGCACGCGCTCGGGCCGCTCGACGGCTTCGAGAGGTCGGCGGTCGTCGCCGCGCTGCGACTCGACCGCACCGGCGAGCGATGCGACGGTGGTGTTCTCGAAGAGGGCGCGCACCGGAACCTTCGCACCGAGCGCGGCTCCGAGCCGCGAGGCCACCTGGGTGGCGAGCAGCGAGTTGCCGCCGAGTTCGAAGAAGTCGTCGTCGAGGCCGACCCGTTCGACGCCGAGCACCTCGGCGAAGACCGCGGCGACGGCCTGCTCGGCCGGCGTGACGGGGGTCCGGAATTCGCGGGTCTCGAAGACCGGTTCGGGCAGGGCCCTGCGGTCGAGCTTGCCGTTGACGTTCAGCGGCAGCGCGTCGAGCGTCACGAACGCCGAGGGCACCATGTACGAGGGCACCCCCCTCGCCAGGTCGCTCCTGACCGTCGCCACGTCGAGGGTGTTGTCCTCGGCGGGCACGACGTAGGCGACCAACTGGGTGCCGACCCGCTCGTCCTCACGGGCGATCACCGCGACATCACGCAACGCATCCATCGCCCGCAGGGCGGATTCGATCTCACCGAGCTCGATACGGAAACCGCGCACCTTCACCTGGAAGTCCGTGCGCGACAGGTAGTCCAACTGACCGTCACGGGTCCACCGCACCAGGTCACCCGTGCGATACAAGCGTTCCCCGTCACCGAACGGCGAGGCGACGAACCGCTCCGCACTCAGATCCGGGCGCCCGAAGTAACCACGCGCCAACTGTGCGCCCGCGAGGTAGAGCTCACCGGCGACACCGGCCGGAACCGGATGCAGACGCTCGTCGAGCACGTAGACCCGGGTGTTCCACTCGGGCACACCGATCGGCACCGACGCACCCGAGGCATCGGTGACATCACCGGCGGTGACCGACACCGCGGCCTCGGTCGGACCGTACAGGTTCACCAACCGGGCGGCATTGTGCTCGACGAAGCGCTTCGCGGTCGCCGGCGGGAGGGCCTCACCGATCGCCAGCACCTGACGCAGGGACGGTGTGAGGATGCCACCC
>NZ_AJVB01000704.1:0-1454 GCF_000278445.1 Rhodococcus sp. R1101 | reverse complement strand
GCAGGTAGTTCGGGATGTCGGGCAGATACGAGTCGAGGCGGCTGAACACGCCGTCGAGCGCACCCAGCGACACCGCACTCGGTGCACACTGCTTGTCGTCGCCGACGATGATCACGCGCGGCGCCAACCACAGCAGGAACAGGCTGCTGATGTCGGTCTGGCTCGCTTCGTCGACGATCACGACGTCGAACGAATTCTGTTCGGGCGGAATCGAAGCCAGCACCTGTTGCAGCGGCATCACCCAGGCCGGCACCGCACCCTGTGCGACCTGCATGGCCTCACGCGCGGCCGCTCGATAACGTTCCGCGTAGCGCCCGGTTCCCTTACCGATACTCGCGACGTGATCGCGGTACGAATGGAGCGCCTGCACCTGCTCGGCGGTGGTGCGGTCGAGACACGCGCTCCACGCCTTCTCCTCGACGAGCTCGGTCGTGAGACGCGCGAGGTCCTTCTCGACGGCATCGAGTTCGCGTTCGAACTGCCCGTCGTCGTTTCGCTCCTGGAAGCGCCGCACCCATTCGTCTGCGCGTCGCCACGCCCACGCCTCCTCGACGTCTGCGAGGCGAACCGGCCACGCCAGGCTCAACGGATTCTCCGCGAGGGCCTGTGCGAGCGCGGGTGCAGCGGTGGTCAGGCGCGCGTGGAGGGAGACGAGTTCCAGCTCCTCGCGTTGCTCCCCCGCCGCTCGGTCCCACGCATCCAAGGCCGCATTGATGGCGTCGAAGCCGGCGTCGTGGAAGGCCCGTGCCAGCGCGCGTCCTTCGGGCGACGCTCCCCCGGAGATCTGGCTCCGCACGTACATGCCGATGGATTCGAGCCAGTTCTTGCTCGCTTCCGCGGTGCCCGCTGCGGCGATGGTCCGTGCCGACTCCGCGGTGGAGCGCGCCTGCTCGATGCTCGTGATCCGCGGCGCACCCGGATGGACCTCGCGCAGTGCCGATTCGACGTCGTGCACACGGGCCACCAGATTGTCGACGATGGCGCGGTCCCGGTCGAGGAATACGAGGGTGCCGACCGCACGACTGCGCGACTCGTCGAGCTCGATATCGATGCCGAGATCGCGGAGCACGACTCGCGCGACCCGGATCGCTTCGAGCGCACGAAGGTGTTCGGCGACGATGCGCGCGGTCTGGGCGGTGGTGGCCGCGACGCCGTCGACGGTCGCGAGTTCACCGAGTGCCTCGACGGCGGATTGCTCGTCGCTGCGCCGGAAGCGGGTGAAACCGCTGCGCCAGGTGTCGCCCGCCTCCAGCTTGCGCGCGAGCGCGTCGTACGCCTCGAAGGCCTGCCGTCCCGTCAGGGCGGTCTCCACCGAGCCGGCACCGATGATCCGGTCGGCCTCCTGCGCGGCCTGCACGAGCTCAGCGAGTTCGGCGGTCTTCCCCCACAGATGCTGGGGCCCGGCCCGACAGGACGTCGTCGGCGACGCGCTGGATCCGCGCGTCGAGCCGATC
>NZ_AJVB01000703.1:0-1455 GCF_000278445.1 Rhodococcus sp. R1101 | reverse complement strand
CGGCCGATCCGCCGAGCCGCGCCCGTGCCGCAGCGACCCGGAACGCCGCGGCGACGGGACCGGCCGTCTCCCGGTCGGCCGTTTCGCATGCGTCGGCGGGATGCGTGCCCACCCGCAGGTCGGCGATCACGGTGTCCAAGCCGGACAACAGCATTCGCCGATGATGATCGAGTTCGGCTGCGCGGTTCCGGGCTCGGCCACGCGACATCACGGTCGCGACGACCGTCGCAGCGGCCGCGGCCGGCGTGATCCCCGCCCACATCACGATCGTCGCGCCCACCGCGACCACCGCCCCGAGGACGAGAGCACGCGGCACCGGACGCGGCATCGCCTCGGGTATTCCGCGTCGCAGCCGGCGACGGGCCGAGAACGACGGCAGGACGACCAGCGCTGCCGCAAGGCACAGAATCGCCGCGTTCACGGCGCGTCCCGCCGACGCAGTGTTCGTTCGAGGACGTCCATGCCGTGCTCGCTGCCGCGATCGTGTGTCCATGCGGGCGTGACGATCACACCCGCGACCGCGTCGCGTTCGACCACGCCGATCTCCACGAGACGCCGCACTCCGTCGGTACCGCGGTGCACGTGCAGGACCACCTGCACCGCGGCGACGAGCTGACTGTGCAATGCGGGCCGGTCGAGGCCACCCAGCGCAGCGAGGGCCTCGAGCCGGGCAGGCACCTCGTCGGGCGAATTGGCGTGCACCGTCCCGGCGCCGCCGTCGTGACCCGTGTTCAATGCGGTCAGAAGATCGACGACCTCTGCGCCTCGCACCTCCCCGATGACGATGCGATCCGGTCGCATCCGCAGGGCCTGCCGCACGAGATCGCGGACGGTGACCTCGCCGACGCCCTCGACGTTCGGTGCACGCGCGACGAGCCGCACCACGTGCGGGTGGGCCGGAACCAGCTCGGCGGCGTCCTCGACGCAGACGATGCGTTCCGCCGGGGCGACCGCACCGAGGAGCGCCGCGAGCATGGTCGTCTTCCCTGCCCCGGTGCCCCCGACGACGAGGAAGGCCAACCGGGCACGCACGATGCGGAGCAACAGCTGATAGGCGACCTCGGAGACCGCTCCGCGGTCGCGCAGCGCGTCGAGCCCCTGGGTCGCGGGTCGCAGGACCCGCAGCGACAGGCACGTCCCACCCTGCGCGACCGGCGAGAGCACCGCGTGCAGCCGGACGCCGAACTCGCCGTGTCCGGGCAGCCTGCCGTCGACCCACATCTGGGCGTCGTCGAGGCGGCGCCCGGCGAACAGCGCCAGTCGCTGTGCGAGTCGTCTGACCGCCGCTTCGTCGGGAAAGGTGACATCGGTCAGGCGCAGCCCGTTGCCGTGATCCACCCAGACGCGGTCGGGTGCGGTGACGAGCACGTCGGTGGTCGCCGGGTCCGCCAGGAGATCCTCGAGCGGACCCGCGCCGGTCAGTTCGGTTTGCAGATGTCGCAGGGCCGCAAGGAG
>NZ_AJVB01000702.1:0-1456 GCF_000278445.1 Rhodococcus sp. R1101 | reverse complement strand
GTTGCACGTGGGTTCCGAGGATCCGCACGAATGCCTCCTGCTCCGCCTCGCAGAGTTCGGGGAACTGCTCGGCGACATGCGAGACCGGGCAGTGGTGCTGGCAGATCTGCACGCCGGTGCCGACCCGCCGGGTCGAGGCCGCGAACCCGGAGGCGGTGAACGCGCCGGCGATCTCCTCGGCAACGCTCTCGACGTCGTCGACGTTCTCGTCGGCGGGCGCCACATTGCCGAGGATCGAGTCCACGCGGCGACGCGCGAAGTCCTCCACGGCGGCGTCGCCGCCGAGCTCGCGAAGATGACGCATCGCGGCGGTGGCGAGATCGTCGTAGGAGTGGCCGAGCCGGGCGCGCCCGACGGCGGTGAGCTGGAAGCGACGTGCCGGCCGGCCGCGACCGCGGCCCTGCCTGCGCGGAGGTGCGGCGGCCTGCGCCTCGCCGGACTCGATGAGCGCGTCGAGATGGCGTCGCACACCGGCGGCACTCAGGCCGAGACGGTCGCCGATCTCCGGCGCGGTGATCGGGCCTTCTTCGAGCAGCAGCTGCACGACCGCGGCGCGCGTCTGTCCCTCCGGGATCTCGCGACCGGTCGACGGAGGATTCCTGCGTGCGTCCTCGACGTGCGACGCCGCCGCGGCAGGTACGTGACCTGCGCGTTCTGCGGTGTCGGTGGTGTCGCACGGGTATTTCACAACACCAGTGTGACGGAATTCGGAAGCACGGTCCACCAAGGGTGCCCTTTGTTACACCCTCATCCCGGAGTCCGCGGAAACCACATCCACCCTCCCGTTACGCTTCTGACGTGCAGTCGACTCCTTCCCTGTCAGCCCCGCGCACGACTCCTCCGTCGTCGGGCCGATCGGGAGTCCGCGAACACCTGCACACGTGGGTCCGACGCGCCCTGGGGCTCGAGGCCCCCGGTCCCCATGCCGACGTCTCCGTCGTATTGCACGGCGACGAGGCCGAAGGGCGCGGACTCGACGCGACGGAGAACACGTATCTGCACCGTATCCGGCTGCTCGGCGCCACCGGTGCCGTGCTCATGGCGGTCGGCGCGCTCGGCGCCGGGGCGCAGCCGGTCCTGCAGAACCCTGTGCAGGGAGTACGAGCTCTCGGGCTGGCGGCGCGCATGCCGAGCGCCGCGCTCACCACGACCATGATCGGTACGGCGCTGGTGATCCTCGCCTGGCTGCTGCTCGGACGATTCGCCATCGGCCGGAGCGCGCCGGACGGTCCCGTGCGCCGACTGTCCCGGTCGCAACTCGACCGCACCCTGCTGTTGTGGATTCTCCCGCTCGTCGTGGCGCCACCGATGTTCAGCAAGGACGTGTACTCCTATCTCGCGCAGAGCGAGATCGCGGCACGCGGACTCGATCCCTACGCGATCGGACCGGCGGGAGCGCTGGGCGTCGACCACGTCCTGACCCGGACGGTGCCGAACATCTGGCGCGACACCTCGG
>NZ_AJVB01000701.1:0-1460 GCF_000278445.1 Rhodococcus sp. R1101 | reverse complement strand
GGCCGTGAGCTGGATCCGCGTTCCGCGGCGATCCGCGAGGAACTGGAAGGACCGCAGCAGTGACCGTTCTCGCCCAGGGTGGGACCGACGTCGGTAACCCGATCCTCAACATCGCCATCTTCGTCGCGTTCGTCGTCGTCACGATGGCACTGGTCATCAAGGCCAGCCGCACGACGAAGAAGGCTTCCGACTTCTACACCGGCGGCGGCCAGTTCTCCGGCCCGCAGAACGGTTTCGCCATCGCAGGCGACTATCTGTCGGCCGCGTCGTTCCTCGGTATCGCGGGTGCGATCGCCGTCTACGGTTACGACGGCTTCCTGTACTCGATCGGCTTCCTGGTGGCATGGCTCGTCGCCTTGCTGCTCGTCGCCGAACTGCTCCGCAACACGGGCCGGTTCACGATGGCGGACGTGCTGAGCTTCCGCCTCAAGGAACGCCCCGTGCGTATGGCGGCGGCGCTCTCGACCCTCGCGGTGTCGCTGTTCTACCTGCTTGCGCAGATGGCCGGCGCCGGCGGACTCGTGGCGCTGTTGCTCGACATCGAGGGCAAGGTCGGCCAGGCCATCGTCGTCGCAGTCGTCGGTGTGCTCATGATCGTGTACGTGCTCATCGGCGGTATGAAGGGCACGACCTACGTGCAGATGGTCAAGGCCGTGCTGCTCATCGCCGGTGCGGGCCTGATGTTCGTGCTCGTCCTGTTCGCGGTGCGGGGCAACTTCTCGCAGCTGCTCGCCGACGCTCAGGCGATGGTGTCGAGCTCGTCGAACGAGGCCGTCGCGCAGCGTGACGTGCTCGCTCCCGGTGCCAAGTACGGCATCAGCAACATGACGCAGATCGACTTCCTCTCCCTCGGCCTCGCGCTGGTCCTCGGTACCGCGGGTCTGCCGCACGTGCTGATGCGCTTCTACACCGTGCCCACCGCCAAGGAAGCCCGTCGCTCGGTCACCTGGGCCATCGCGCTCATCGGTGCCTTCTACCTGTTCACCCTGGTCCTCGGTTACGGTGCCGCGAAGATGGTCGGCCCCGACGCGATCCTCGGTGCTCCCGGCAAGGAGAACGCGGCGGCACCGCTGCTGGCCTTCGAACTCGGCGGAACGCTGTTCCTCGCGATCATCTCGGCGGTCGCCTTCGCGACGATCCTCGCGGTCGTCGCCGGCCTGGCCATCACCGCCTCGGCGTCCTTCGCGCACGACATCTACGCCAGCGTCATCAAGCGTGGCAACGCCACGGAGGACGAACAGGTGCGGGTCTCGCGGATCACGGTCGTCGTGATCGGTCTGGTGTCGATCGTCCTCGGCATCCTCGCCATGGGACAGAACATCGCCTTCCTCGTGGCGCTCGCCTTCGCGGTCGCGGCCTCGGCGAACCTGCCCACGCTGCTGTACTCGCTGTTCTGGCGGAAGTTCAACACGACCGGCGCCCTGTTCAGCATCTACGGTGGTCTGATCAGCTGCCTCGTC
>NZ_AJVB01000700.1:0-1461 GCF_000278445.1 Rhodococcus sp. R1101 | reverse complement strand
GCCGCCCTGGCAGGGCGGCGCGAATTCATGGAGCGCGGTGGTCTGCGCACCGACAGCGACCGTGTGTTCCTCTTGTCGACCACGCACGGACCCGAATCGGGGGGGCTGGCCGCCTTCCGCGCGGTGGTGCGCGCGTACGCCACCGAGGACCCGATCGGACGGATGGAGGCGGCCGGTCGCAGGCTCGCGGATGCGGTGAATGCGGCGGCGTCCGATCTCGGCGTCGAACGGTACGTCCAGGTGCTCGGGCGGCCCTCCTGCCTGATCTTCGTCACTCGCGATCCGGATCTGCAGCCGTCACAGGAGTTCCGCACGCTGTTCCTGCAGGAGATGCTCACGCGCGGAGTGCTCGGTCAATCGTTCGTCATCTCGGCAGCGCACACCGACACCGACGTGGACGAGACCATCGAGGCAGCACGCGAGGCCATGTCGGTATACCGCCGAGCCCTGGACGCGGGCGGGGTCGCCGGACTCCTCCGAGGCCGGCCCGTCGCTCCAGCGCTACGCGCCCGCGCGGAGCCGAGGCGCCTCGACGACGCATCCACCGGATTTCACTTCTCCCAGTAACGTTCCCACGCATCGGCATCCAGGGCGCCGTAGGGCACGCCGTCGGCATGGGCCGCTTTCTCTGCCGCCCGCACGGCCGCCGCGAAACGCACTGTGGCACTGCGCAGCGCGCTCTCCGCATCACCGGCACCGGTGACTCGTACCAACCGCAACTCGGCCGGTACGAGATGTGCGGGAAGGCCGGCCCGGGTGGCACGCTCGATCACCTTGTCCGTCAAGGAGAGTGCGGGCTGTGCCATCGCGATCCCGTCGAGACACGACGCCCGGGCCTTCTCCGCCTTCTTCGCGACCTCCCACGCCGCCTCCTGTTCCGCGACGTCGAGCGGGCCGGTGTGCCCGTTGGTCAGGTGCGGGCTCCGTGCGGCCAGCTTGGCGACGAGCGTGGCGGCCACGTCCTCGACGGTGAACTGGCCGTTCGCCTCGGCGATCCGCGAGTGGAACAGCACCTGCAGGAGCAGGTCGCCGAGTTCTTCACGGAGCTCGTCCGGATCGCCCGACTCGACCGCGTCGAGCACCTCGTAGGTCTCCTCGATCAGATAACGGCGCAGGCTCTCGTGGGTCTGGGTGACCTCCCATCCCCCGAACGACCACAGTCTGTCCATCACGGCCGCCGCCTCGACGAGAGCGGTGTAGTCGGTCATGCATTCACCGTGGCCGCGCTGTTCAGGTCCACCATCCCTTGCGGTTTGCCGTCGAGCGCCAGCAGGAAGTCGGCGATGTACTGCAGCAACGCCACGTCCCGCACCCGATCCGATCCGACACCGCCGGTCCGTGGGATCGGCAGCTGGACGAGGCCGCTGGTCGCACGGTACTGCGCGCCCGGATACAACCGCTTGAGCCGCATCTGCTTCGAGTCGGGCAGTTCCATCGGCGAGATCCGGATCTGGGTTCCGG
>NZ_AJVB01000699.1:0-1463 GCF_000278445.1 Rhodococcus sp. R1101 | reverse complement strand
GGCGGTGGCGAAGGCGATGAGCCCGACCGCCGAGACGATCGCGATCAGACGCGTGCGCTCGACCCGCACACCGAGGGCCTGCGCGGCGTCGTCCCCGAGCTGGACCATCGACAGGTTGCGGGTCTGCACGAGCAGTACCGGCCCGAGCACGGCGAGGGCGACGACGACGGGCACCGTCGCACCCCACGTCGCGCCGTTGAGGCTGCCGGTGAGCCAGCGCATCGTCTCCTGCAGATCCCAGGTTGCCGCAGTGCTCAGCAGATAGGAAGTGACGCTGTCGAGCATCGCGGCGATGCCGATGCCGATGAGGATCAGGCGTGTGCCCGCCACACCACCGCGATAGGACAGGCCGTAGATCAGCAGGGCCACGGCCAGACCGGCGACGATCGCGAAGATCGACACGCCGGTACCACCGAGGCCCAGCACGATGATGGCGAACGCCGCCGCGGCACCGGCCCCGGAGCTGATTCCGATGATGTCGGGGCTCGCGAGCGGGTTGCGGAGCATCGTCTGGAAGGTGATGCCGCCGAGCCCGAAGCAGACACCGGCGACCACCGCGAGGACCGCGCGGGGAAGTCTCAGGCGTCCGACGGTGAAGGTCGCGCCGGCCACGTCCTGTCCGAGGACGACACGCAGCACGTCCGCGGGCGGATAGAACGTCTTGCCGAACATCAGATTCGCGGCGAAGGCTGCGGCCACGAGAGTCGCGAGCACGGCGATGACGAGGTGTCGACGCCGTCCGCGCCGCACTCTGCCGGCGGCGAGTTCGTCGATGGCGGGTTCGGTGGTGGCCAGTGTGATTGTCACAGTTCGCGCAGTTTCTGCCGTCGGACGATGTACACGAAGAAGGGCGCCCCGATGAGCGCGGTGATGATGCCGACGTCGATCTCGGCGGGTCGGGCCACGATGCGGCCGACGACATCGGCGGCGGTGAGCAATCCTGCACCGACGAGAGCCGAGAACGGCAGCAACCACCGGTTGTCGATGCCGATGAGCAACCGGCACAGGTGCGGCACGACGAGACCGACGAACGCGATGGGACCGGCGATCGCGGTCGCCGCCCCGCACAGCAGGACGGCACCGAACGAGGCGACGCCACGGGCGAGAGCGACCCGTTCGCCGAGACCGGCGGCCATGTCGTCGCCGAGTGCGAGGGAGTTGAGGCTGCGCGCCGACAGCAGGCAGACGGCGAAGCCGACGCCGAAGAACGGCAGGGCCTGCGAGATGGCCTCGAAGTTCGCTCCGCCCACCCCGCCGATCTGCCACGACCGCACGCTGCCCGCGATGTCGCCGCGGGGCAGGATGACGGCGGTGACGAACGACGCGAGCGCCGCCGAGGTGGCGGCACCGGCGAGCGCGAGTTTGAGGGGTGTCGCTCCCCCACGGCCGAGCGATCCGATCGTGTAGACGAACAGTGCGGCCGCCGCGGCACCCACGATCGCGACCCAGATCATGGAGGTCTG
>NZ_AJVB01000698.1:0-1477 GCF_000278445.1 Rhodococcus sp. R1101 | reverse complement strand
CCGCTGCGCAGGGATAACAGACCTGTAGGGATTGCAGTAACGACCGTCCTCCAGGGACTCGTCGACGAGGGAACCCATCCTTACCTGAGGATGGGTTCCCTTCTACGTTGGGTCACTTGAGTATTCGTCGGGGAGAACCCGACCGTACCGCTATCGCCCGGCCGTCGCGATCCGGTCCACAGCGCGGAGCGCTGCACGCCGGTTCGCGGCGTCCGGCCGGGAGCTCGCCACGGTTCCGTCCCTCGCACGATCCTCGTATTCTGTCTTGTGGGGTCTCCTCGACGAAGGAGGCTGAAAATGAGTCGGCCGACCACAGACCCGACCTTCTATCGGACCGCAGCAGACGCGGCCGCCGCCCCACCGGAGCGATTGGCCTACGTGGCTGCGTTCGATCGCGCGGCGGACAAGCCCGACGCCATGAGCGTGATAGACGTGGATCCCGGCTCGGACACCTATGGCCGACTGGTGGGCTGGACCGAGGTACCCGGGTTGGGTAACGAACTGCATCATTTCGGCTGGAACGCCTGCAGCAGCGCGTTGAAGCACGAGGGCCACGATATGACGGGATTGGCACGCCGATACCTCATCGTGCCGGGCATCCGCTCGTCGTTCCTGTATGTGCTCGACACCGGTCCCGACCCGCGTCAACCCACCGTGGCCAAGGTTGTGGACGCTGCCGATCTCGCTGCCAAGGCGGGTTACTCTCGACCGCACACCTTGCACTGCGGGCCGGACGGCGTGTTCATGACCTGCCTGGGTGGTGCCGACGGATCCGACGGCCCAGGCGGGATCGCCCTCCTCGATCACGGCACGTTCGACGTGCTCCGGCGATGGGAAGCCGACCGGGGGCCGCAGTATTTCGCGTACGACGCCTGGTGGCATCTGAACCAGAACACGCTGATCAGCAGCGAATGGGGCACACCGTCGATGATCGAGAACGGATTGGTGCCCGAGCTGCTACTGGCGAACGAGTACGGCCATGCGATTCATTTCTGGGACCTGTCCACTGGCGCGCACCAGCAGCGAGTGGATCTGGGCGCGCAGTATCAGATGCCGCTCGAACTGCGCCCGTCGCACGACCCGGAGGCCACTTGGGGATTCGTCGGCGTGGTCGTCTCGACGGAGGACCTGTCCGCGTCGGTGTGGCGTTGGCGCCGTAGTGACGACGGTTGGGCAGTGGACAAGGTGATCACGATCCCGGCCGAGCCGGCAGAGCCGGACGCACTGCCGCCGGCGTTGAAGCCGTTCGGTGCGGTACCGCCGCTCGTCTCCGACATCGACCTGTCGGTCGACGACGCGTTCCTCTACGTCTCGTGCTGGGGCACCGGAGAGCTCAAACAGTTCGACGTGCGTGAGCCCGACCATCCGAAGGAGACCGGGTCCGTCCGGCTCGGAGGGATCGTCGGCCGCCGCGCCCATCCGGCGGTACCGAACGAGCCGCTGTCCGGTGGTCCGCAGATGGTCGAGATCAGCCGGG
>NZ_AJVB01000697.1:0-1480 GCF_000278445.1 Rhodococcus sp. R1101 | reverse complement strand
GTGTGGGTCTTCGAAGCCGAGGTCACCCGGCTCATCCAGCTGTACATCGTGGGGGTGTTCGTCGCGTTCAGCCTGGGACAGGCCGGCATGGTGCGTCACTGGACCCGGGAGTTGCGCACCGAGTCGGATCCCACCGCCCGGGGTCGCATGACGCGGTCGCGGTTGATCAACGGGGTCGGGTGCGTGTCCACCACGCTGGTGCTGCTGGTCGTACTGACCGGCAAGTTCGCGGCCGGGGCATGGATCGCGGTGGTGACCATGGTGGTGGCGTTCGTGCTGATGAAGGCGATCCGGCGTCACTACGACACGGTCGCCGCCGAACTCGAGAGCGTGGACTGGGACGGAGTGCTGCCCAGCCGCACGCATTCCATCGTGCTGGTCTCGACCTTGCACATGCCCACCATGCGTGCGCTCGCCTATGCGCGGGCGACCCGCCCGGACACGCTCGAGGCGATCACCGTCAACGTCGACGACGAGAGCACCCGGCGTCTCGTCGTCGAATGGGAGAGGAGCGATCTGACGGTTCCGCTGAAGGTCGTCGAGTCGCCCTACCGTGAGATCACGCGGCCCGTCCTCGACTACGTGCGGCGGGTTCGGCGCGATTCTCCCCGGGACGTGGTGACCGTGTTCATCCCCGAGTACGTGGTGGGCCACTGGTGGGAGCAGCTTCTCCACAATCAGAGTGCGTTGAGGCTCAAGAGCAGGCTCCTCTTCCAGCCGGGGGTGATGGTGACGAGTGTGCCGTGGCAGCTGCGCTCGTCCGCGGAGGCGGGCGCGATGGGGCGGGCCGTCCCGGACGGACAGGAACGACAGTTCGACAACGAGGAGGAACCCCGGTGAATCGTCAGGCACACCCGCGTACGGATTGGTCCGGCCGGCGGATCGAGGTGATCCTCGGGAATCCCGCCCACGGCGGTGCGTGTGTCGCGCGGTTCGAGGGTCGGGTCGTCTTCGTGCGGCACGGACTGCCGGGGGAGCGGGTCTTCGCTCGCGTCACCGAGGATCGGGGCGGGTCGTTCTGTTTCGCCGACGTGGAGGACGTACTCGAGGCGTCCGAGGATCGCGTCGAGCGGGTCTGTCCGATCTCCGGTCCGGGGGGAGCGGGCTGTTGCGATCTGTCGCACATGACCGTCGCGGCGCAACGTCGTTTCACAGGTGCCGTGGTGGTCGAACAGCTGCGCCGGCTCGGCGGTGTGGACCGCGAGGTGACGGTCGAGGAGGTGCCGGGCGGTGCCTCGAACGGGACCTTGTGGCGAACCCGGGTGCGGCTCGCGGTGGACGTGGTGGGGAATCCGGGATACCGGCGCTACCGCAGCAACGAGGTCGTCCCCGAGCTGGCCTGCCCGCAGATCGATCCGCACGCCTATGTCGGTCTCGCCGACCGGGTGTGGCAACCGGGAGCCGAGTTGCAGGTGGTGCTCGACGCGGACGGTGGCCGGCACGTGGTGGAGATCGCGCCGCCCGCCGTCGCGGGTGGTGC
>NZ_AJVB01000696.1:0-1481 GCF_000278445.1 Rhodococcus sp. R1101 | reverse complement strand
GCGCGACCTCGACGGACTGTTCGCCCGGCATCTCGACACCGTCTGCCGTTCCGAAACCGGCATCACGGCGTGCACGCGTATCGCAGGGATCTCTTCTGCAGCAGTGGAACTCAACTCATGGCGGCAAGGTCACCGGACTCCTGTCGCGGAATCGCCGTGGGTCCCGGCCGTCGCAGCGGGCTCGGTCGTCCTGGCGTACACGGCGCGAAGGGTTCGGCGATGACGGTTCTCACGGTAGTTCTCGCGACGGTGATCTCCCTCGCTCCTCCCCTGCTGCCGCGACAGTCGGTCGTGCAGGGCGTCGTCACCGGGCTGTTCGTCGTGACGGCGTTGGCGCTGCTCCGCCTCGTCGTGTCCGTGCGGCGACACCGGTCCGGGCGAACTCCACCTCCCGAGCGGTCCGAACTCCGTCTGCCCGTCGCGCTCGTCGGTGGATCCGCCGTGCTGGTCGCCGCGGCCGGTGCCCATCGGTGGCAGAACCGGCTGCGGGAGGCGATGTCGGTCCCGACCCTGGACATGCGCTATTGGTTCGAGGCGCTGGCGGTCACGATCGTGGTCGTCGCGGTGTTGCTCGCCGTTCCACGCCTGGTGAATCTCCTGTCGCGGCGCCGGGCGACGGCGGCCGCCGCCGTGATGCTGGGGATCGGCACCGCCACGGTCGCCTTCTCCCCCGGAGGGACGATCGACACGGTCGTCTCCCCCACCGCCCTGTCGGCCGGCCTGTCGGGCGGCGCGGGATCGGCGATGTCGTGGAACCGGTTGGGCCGCGAGGGACAGAAGTTCGTGTCCCTGCCTGCCGAGGGGGCACCGATCCGGATCTATGTGCCGTTGTCGGCCGCGCCGGATCCGTCTGCACGCGCCGAGTTCGCGGTGGACGAACTCCGTCGGACGAGTGCCTTCGACCGACCGCATCTCGTGGTGGCCGTGCCGACCGGCTCGGGTTGGGTCGATGCCGCTGCGGTCCGCGGCTTCGAGAACCGGTGGGGCGACGACGTCGCCATCGTCGCCCAGCAGTACTCGGACCTGCCGAGCTGGGCGACCTTCGTTCTCGACCGCCGTGCCGCCGCGGAGGAGGCCCACGCCCTCGTCACCGCACTGCGTGCCCACCTGTCCACCCTGCCGGCCGAACGGCGTCCCGCCCTCCACGCCTACGGGCAGTCCCTGGGCGCGATCGGCGCGAGCGCCGTCTTCGACGACATCGAGCCGGAGTCGTGCGGGCTCTTCCTCGCGGGGCCACCCGCCGGTGTCCGCACGGCCGGCGCGAGTGTCCTGGCGAACACCTCCGACCCGGTGGTGTGGTGGCGGCCGTCGCTGCTGTGGTCGCCGCCGGACCTGTCGCACGCGCGTGTCGACGCTCCGGCCCCGCCGTGGCTACCGGTGGTGTCGTTCCTGCACACGACGGTGGATCTGCTCACCTCGCTCGATACAGCACCCGGCCACGGCCACCGCTACGGCGACGACCAGACATCGTGCACCTCCCC
>NZ_AJVB01000695.1:0-1494 GCF_000278445.1 Rhodococcus sp. R1101 | reverse complement strand
GGTGAATTGGGCAGACGTCACGGCACGGTTTGCCGCAGCGCGTGCCGGTGCCCACAACGGCCTGTTCTCCTTCGACGAAACGACACACTCGTGAGTGGGCGACTCGTTGATCGCGTGCACGCGATCAACTGGAACCGAGTACCGGACCCGAAGGACGCCCAGGTTTGGGACCGGCTGACCGGGAACTTCTGGCTTCCCGAACGCATCCCGCTATCCAACGATCTTGCGTCCTGGCAGACCTTGACCGAGCACGAACAACAACTGACCATCCGGGTTTTCACCGGACTGACCCTCCTGGACACCACGCAGGCCACCGTAGGAGCGGTGTCCATGATCGCCGACGCAGTCACCCCGCACGAAGAGGCGGTACTGACCAACATGGCGTTCATGGAATCTGTGCACGCCAAAAGTTACAGTTCCATCTTCTCCACCCTGTGCTCCACCACCGAGATCGACGCCGCGTTCGACTGGTCCGAAACCAACCGTCACCTACAACGCAAGGCGCAGATCATTGTCGACTATTATCGCGGCGACGATCCCCTCAAGCGTAAAGCCGCCTCGGTCATGCTCGAATCATTTCTGTTCTACTCCGGTTTCTATCTGCCCATGCATTGGTCTGCGCGTGGCAAGCTCACCAACACGGCCGACCTCATCCGGCTGATAATCCGCGACGAAGCCGTACACGGCTATTACATCGGCTACAAATGCCAGCGCGGCCTGGCCGCGCTGACCGAAGCTGAACGCGCTGATCACCGCGACTACACTTACGACCTGCTGCATACCCTCTACAGCAACGAGGTCGACTATGCCCATGACCTCTACGGCACCATCGGCTGGACACCCTCGGTTCTTCCATACATGCGATTCAACGCGAACAAGGCTCTGGCCAACCTGGGCTATCCGCCCGCTTTCGAACCCGCTGATTGTCAGGTCGCACCCGAGCTCCTGTCCGCCCTCGATCCAGGAGCAGGCGAAAACCATGACTTCTTCTCCGGTGCAGGAAGCTCCTACGTCATAGGCAACCAACAACCCACTCACGACGAAGACTGGGACTTCTGACCGACACCAACGATCGCCCGCCGGGCCGTGGATTCACCCAGTACCGCCGAGGCTGCGGGATCATCGGGCGGGTTACACCGGCGCAGACCTGCCGGGACTACCAGGTACGTGTGCACCGCCCTCGATATCGGCGCCCCCGGCTTCCTCCTCGAGGACATCGACCCACCTGAACTGGTCTTCGCAGTCAGGACCGTCGCCCGCGGAGGTGCCGCGCTCTCACCACGGATCGCGCCACGTCTCGTCGCCGAGTTTGCACGCCGCCGCCCGGGCGCGCTGGGCCGGGCCTCCGTCACAGCCGCTGCGTGTACCGCCAGGCCTGCGTGGTGAGCCGCTCCGCCTGTGCGCCGAAGGACGCCGGCGTCCGGTCGATGTCACCCATCGCGCCACGGAGTGTCCGGGCATAGACGCCCTCGACGATGCACGCGGTCTTCCACC
>NZ_AJVB01000694.1:0-1497 GCF_000278445.1 Rhodococcus sp. R1101 | reverse complement strand
GTTGTCACTGTTCGACCGTTTCGCCACACGTGCCGACGTCCTGGTCTCCCGAGCCGCGTTCTTCGCCTTCTGCGTACTGTTGGTACTGGTCTGGGCGCCGTCGTTTCTGTTGCTCGACAACATCGACACCTGGCAGCTGATCATCAATACCGTGACCACCATCGTCACGTTCCTGTTGGTCGCTCTGTTGCAGAACACCCAGAAACGGTCCGACGATGCGATCCAGCACAAACTCAACGCGATCGCCGACGGCTTGGCCGACCTGATGGCACAGCTGTCCCGTGAGCACCCCGGCCTGCAGATCGATTGCGAGGAACTACGCGCGGCCGTCGGACTCGAGCATCGTGAAGGCTCCTGAGCCGTTCCGCTTTCCGGTCCGGCCGGCCGGGCACATCAGGGTACGCCGGGCACGGTGATCGTCGGGTCTCGGCGGCACACGGTGCGGCCTGACCACCCACCCGGTGCCTCACCTCGCAGTTGCCAGGATTTCACCTCCGTTTTCACCATCGGAACGTCCGTTTCCCGCCGGGGTGGTCGTTCCCGAGCGGTGATACTTGTCCGTGGTGGTCCACGATCCCCGACCTGTGGGTCACCGGACGGCCCGCCTCGAGCCCGAGGCGGGCCGTCGAATCCCGCTCGGCGCACTCCGTTACCGCACTGCCTGGTCGGCCGTCCCGATCGAGGATCTCCAACTTTCGATGGATGAACGAACTCAACCAATGCGCGATGTCCGCACCCACCGTTCTCCGCGAAGCTGGATACATGTTCCTCAGTCTCCGAGATCTCCGTTTCGCCAAAGGCCGTTTCACGCTGATGGCTTCAGCCTTGTTCCTCATTTCGTTGATGGTGGTCATGCTGTCCGGTCTGACCTCGGGACTGGGCAATCAGTCCATCGCCGCGATCGAGAAAATCGATGCCGACCACGTCGCGTTCGGCACTCCGGCCGAGGGCCGAGCGGTTTCGTTCGGCGAGTCGACCGTGACGATGCGCCAACAGGCGGAACTGGCCGGTGCCGACGGTGTCGACGCTGCCGCGATCATCGGGATCGCCCCCGTCCGGATCAGCGCCGACGGACGAGAGGTCGCCGCTTCCGCGTTCGGTGTCGACGGGCGGTCCTTCGCATCCCCGGTTCCACTCGACTCCGGCTCGGTCGCCGTCGACACCGACCTCGCGAGCAGTAACGGATGGACGACCGGAACTCGGATCTCGCTGGGCGGCAACACATTCACCATCCGCGCTCTGGTCGACGACTCGTTCTACAGTCACCAGCCCGTGGTCTGGATGGAGCACGACGCATGGCAGTCGCTGCCGTCGGCCGGTGGTAGCGAGGGCACCGTCGTGGCGTTGCGCACCTCGGGCGATTTCGATGCCGATTCCGTCGGTGCTGCGACCGGAACGGTCGTCACCGACGACGACGGCGCGTTGAACGCCATCGGCTCGTACACCTCCGAGCGGGGTTCGCTCCTGCTGATGCAGACCATGCTGATGATCGTCAGC
>NZ_AJVB01000693.1:0-1505 GCF_000278445.1 Rhodococcus sp. R1101 | reverse complement strand
GGGGCTGCCGCGGTCGTGGCGCTGTATCTCGTCGCGTACCTCGTGCCTCCGGCCGCGGCCCTGCTCGGAGACGCGCGGACGCGACGCTGGGGTCTGGCCGGGACTGCCGCGGGAGTGCTGTCGCGACTGCTCGCGCGAACGACCGAACGGGGAGGCCGGCGGCACCCGGACGCCCCCGACCGTCTCGCCGGCGACCTGCTCGACGCCGCGGCCCACCCCGCCTCGATCCTGGCCTTCGGCGCGCTCACGGCGTGGTCGATCCGGGCACGGCGGAGCGGACGAGCGTCGTGGAAGGCCCGCATCCTGCCCTGACCGGGCCTGGACGGGGACGGTTCAGGCCGGCTGCACCGCAGCAGGAGCCTCGAGTTCGTAGCCGAGGCGGGTGAGCACCTCGCCGGTCGCGCGGGCGAAGTTGAGCGTGATGAAGTGCAGGCACGGCGCACCCTCGGAGATCAGACGCTCGCACATCTCCGTGGCGACCTCGATGCCCACCTCGCGTACTGCCGCCCGGTCCTCCTCGGGACCGTCGCCCGCCGCCCGCCGCAGGCGCTCCTCGAGTACGGGCGGCAGCTGCGAACCCGACAGTTCGAGGCTGCGCCGCGCCGAGCGCAGCGACGTGATGGGCATGATCTCGGGGATGATCGGCTTGAGTCCCTGCTCGGCGTCGTGGGCCACGACCCGGTCGCGCAGACGCAGGTAGTGCTCGACGTCGAAGAACATCTGGGTGATCGAGTACTCGGCGCCCGCGCGCAGCTTCTGCACGAGATAGCGGGTGTCGTGATCGAGGTCCGGGGACCGGTGGTGCCCTTCGGGGAAGGACGCGACGCCGACGTGGAAGTCGCCGAGGTCGCGCACCAACCGGACGAGCTCGTCGGCGTACTCGAGGCCCTCCGGATGCTTCTCCCACTCGCCGAGCGGATTACCCGGCGGGTCGCCGCGCAGGGCCAGGATGTTGGTGATACCGCGATCGGCGTAGGCACCGACCATCGCGCGCAGTTCGTCGATGCTGTGCCCGACGGCCGTGAGGTGCGCGACCGGCAGCAGGGTGGTCTCCTCGGCGAGACGTCCGGTGACCCGGACCGTACGGTCGCGGGTGGATCCCCCGGCGCCGTAGGTCATCGATACGAAGGCCGGGCCGAGACGCTCGAACGTCCGCACGGCACGCCACAGTCGTCCCTCGGCCTCGGCGTCGCGAGGCGGGGAGAACTCGACGGAGAACGGAATGCGGCCCGAACGCGCGGACCCGAGACGGTCCACGATCGACGGGGTCCGAGAAATCCCGCCGTCCTCGGTTGCCCTGACGAAGTCGCTTGTCACCGGTCCAGCATAGGTGGCGCCGCTGCGGTGGGCGCTACCGGCGACGATCCGAGACTGCGGATAGGCTGATCGCGGCGCCCCGGCTCCACTCGTCTCCGAGGTGCCGTCACCATCGACCTGGAGGTTCCGTCCTGTCTACCGGCGCCGATCACTTGCTTGCCGAGCAGCTCCCCCACCGTGTGGAGGAC
>NZ_AJVB01000692.1:0-1514 GCF_000278445.1 Rhodococcus sp. R1101 | reverse complement strand
GACCGCGACCGCCCTGTTCATCGGCGTCACCCTCACATCGACCCTGGTCGTGGGTATCGGCACGGTGAAGGCGGGCGCTCCCGACCTCCTCGACGAGAACCTGCCGGTGGACATCGTGGTGACCGCGCCGGGTTCGGTTCCGGCCGGTGCAACCGATCGGTTGACGGCGATCGACGGCGTCCGGTCGGGTACCGAGGTCGCGACGGGTTCGGTCACCGTCGCGGACACGGAGTTCTCGGTACTCGGTCTCGACGCGCGATCGGCAGCGTCCACAGTCCGCGCCGACCTCCGATTGCCGGAACCGGGAACGATCGTGCTCGAGGAGTCTCTCGCCACCGAGTTGGGGGTGGGTGACGGCGAGATCGTGACGGTCGGCGGCGAGACCGGTACGCGCACGCTGACGGTCGCGACGACCGAGCGCGGCGGCCCGGACCTGATGGACATCGGTGATCTGAGTGCGCTCGCTCGTTCCGCGGCGGACACGGTGTGGTTGAAACTGGACGACGGGTTGTCCGACGGCGATCTCGCTGCGGTCTCCGACGAGATCTCCCGAGTCGCCGCGACGGCGTTCCCCGGTAGCAACGTCGAGGGCGCGGTGCAGACGCGGCAGATGTTCGAGAAGGTCCTCGACACCATGCTGATGATCGTCGGCGGGCTGTTGTCGGTAGCGGTGGTGATCGCCTTGATCGGGGTGGGCAACACGATGGCGTTGTCGGTGCTCGAGCGACGCCGGGAGACCGCGGTGCTACGGGCCGTCGGCCTGTCCCGGGCGGGGGTGCGCAGCGTGCTCGTCCGCGAGGCGCTGATCATCGCGGGCGTGGCATCGGTCCTGGGCGTGGCTCTGGGGTTGCTGCTCGGGGCGGCGGGAACCGCGTCGGTGATCGGGGCGAACCACGTCGGCCTCGGATCGGTTCCCTGGTGGCAGCTCGCAGGCATCGTCCTCGCCGGTGGCGGTGCCGGGGTGATCGCCTCACTGATCCCGGCGCAACGCGCGAGCAGGGTGTCGCCGGTCGCCGCCACGGCGGGCTGAGGTCGCGGTGCGGTCGGGTCGGTAGAATCGGTTCGTGGCGAACGGAATCGGCATGCCCGACCGCACGACCCGGGCAGCGCGGGGAGTGCCCGCCGTGCGGGTCGTGACGATGCTGGCGCTGTGCTGGGCCCGACTGTGGGGCGGCACCGTGACATTCGATCCCGAGTACGGCCTCTACGTCGCCACCGGCATGCGTGGCGGATTCGCGCGCGGCGGCACCACCGTCGGCGGGGTCTTCCTCACCCGGAAGGCTCCGCCGCGCCGCCTGGTGCGGCACGAGGCGATCCACGTCGACCAGTGGGCGCGATACGGACTCGGATTCGCGGTCCGCTACCTCGCGGAGGAACTCCGCAACCCCGGTCCCCGCAACAGATTCGAGATCGAGGCGGGTCTTGCGGACGGCGGCTACCGCACCGAGCGCAGCGTTACCCGTCCAGGCGAACCGTGACCTTCTCGCTCGCGACGCGTCGTTCGGTCGCGTCCG
>NZ_AJVB01000691.1:0-1517 GCF_000278445.1 Rhodococcus sp. R1101 | reverse complement strand
GGACGATCGTCCCGACCTGTTCCTCTACGGCGAGAGTCTCGGGACGCAGTCCGGGGAGGGTGCCTTCGACAGTCTCGCCGAGATCCGTGCCCGGATGGACGGGGTGCTGTGGGTGGGCCCGCCCAACTCCAACCGCCTGTGGCGGCAGCTCGTCGAGCGCCGCGATCCCGGGTCGACCGAGGTGCAGCCGGTGTACGCGGACGGTCTCGTCGTGCGTTTCGCCGACAGTCGGGAGGCGATCCACGAGCCGGACACACCGTGGTTGTCGCCGCGCGTGCTCTACATCCAGCACGCCTCCGATCCTGTCGTCTGGTGGTCGCCCGACCTGTTGTTCTCCCGCCCCGACTGGCTGTCGGAGCCGCCCGGACCCGACCGGCTGCCGCAGATGCGGTGGTTCCCGTTCGTCACCTTCTGGCAGGTCTCCGCCGATCTCACCAACGCGGCCGGCGTGCCCGACGGGCACGGCCACAACTACGGGTCGGCGGTGCTCGAGGGGTGGATCGCGGTCACCCGGCCCGAGGGCTGGACCGAGAACGACACCGAACGGGTACGCATCGCCCTCGAGGCGTTCGCCGACCACGACGGGCCCGAGAAGTGAGCGCGCGGCCCGCTGGGGGATTCCTCGCTGCGGGATGCGCCGCCGTGCTGGTCGCGTGGAACAACCTCGTCCTTCCGGCGGTGGATCTCGGTCCGCGGGGGAGAGCCGCAGCGAACGCCGGGTTCGGACTCGCGCTCGCCGCGGCGACCCGTGCGGCCGGTGTCTCCGCAGCCGAGCTCGGCTGGCGCCGTACGGGCAGGGGAGTGCTGTGGGGGACGGCATCGGCGGTGGTGCCGGTCGCGGCCTACGCCGTGATGCTCACCGTTCCGCCCGTGCGACGACGGATGGCGGCGGGAGCGCGTCGCGCCGACCACACCGAGTGGGTGTTCGTGCACATTCCCTTCGGAACGGTTCTGGCCGAGGAGCTGATGTTCCGTTCGGTGCTGTACGCGCTGGCGCGCCCGGCGTCGCGACGCCGGGACCGGGTGCTCACGGCCGTCGCTTTCGGGCTCTGGCACGTCGTGCCCGCCCGTCACGCCGGGGACTCCGTTCCCGGAACCGTCGTGCTCACCGCCCTGAGCGGCATCGTGTTCGACGAACTACGACGACGGACGGGCAGCGTCCTCGCCCCGATGCTCCTGCACCTGGCGATCAATGCGGGCGGCGCCGTCGCGGTGGGTGTCGCGACCCGTCCGGAGGCCTCCGAGCGCGACGCGGGTCGTTAGGCTGCGGCGATATGGCACCACGGAGACCCGTCGACCCCGCCGAGCTGCGCACCGCCCTCGAGCGGGTCGGTCCGTGGGTGGCGGGGGAGCGCGACGAGAAGCCGCCGCGCCCCGACCTCGCCGCCGCGGTGCGGCTCAGTGCCCGCACCCTCGAGCAACTCGCGCCCGGATCGAGCGTGGAGGTGCGGGTGCCGCCGTTCGTGGCCGTCCAGTGCATCGAAGGCCCCCGCCACACGCGGGGAACCCCGCCGAAC
>NZ_AJVB01000690.1:0-1521 GCF_000278445.1 Rhodococcus sp. R1101 | reverse complement strand
GAGCAGCACGTGCGCGCAGGCCGTGCCGTCGACGTCCCGCAACCGCAGGCGGATGCCGCGGGCGAGAACCTTGCCGGTGTAGCGGCCACCGGGGACGGTCTCGGCCCAGGTCATCGCTGCCGCACGGCCGTTCGGCGGGGCAGGCCAGGAGGAGGCGGGGACGATCGGCATCCCATCGGTGACGGTTCCGGCCTGCGCTCGGGCGTGGGCACGAGCGGCGTGCGTGGTGGCGGTCGCGAGGGTCTCGGTCATGGCGCTCCGATCGGCGGTCCGGGGAAACTGTCGATCGACAGTTTTCCGATCGCTCATCTTCGGGGAATGTCCCCGGCGTAACGAGTCCGTGACGTGTGTTTCATCCGTGTGACGAAATCTTCACGACCGAAGACCATGGTGCTGCAGTCACTTTCGTCGTGTCAGAGTGGAGAGGTGACCCATGCAGGACCGGGACGCCCCCGTCTCCACGCGCCGCGCCGGCCCGGACCGACCGCGCGTGCCGAGATCCTCGATGCCGCAGCGGAACTGTTCACCACCCGCGGCTTCTCCCCCACGTCGACCCGGTCGATCGCCGAGGCGGTCGGGATTCGGCAGGCGTCGCTGTACAACCACTTCGCTACGAAGAACGACATCCTCGTCGCCTTGCTCGAGGGCACCGTCGAACCGACCCTCGACTTCGACGACCATCTAGACGACACGCTGCCGCCCGAGGTGCGCCTGTGCGCACTCGCCTGGTTCGACACCGTCCAATTGTGCGCGGGAAGATGGAATCTCGGAGCCCTGTACCACCTTCCGGAGGCCCGCACCGAACCGTTCGATCGTTTCCGGGACGAGCGCCGGCAACTGATGGAACGCTACCGGCGTCTCGCGGCCCGGATCGTCGGCGACGGCGATCCCCGCACCCACCTGCCGTTCCGGATCGTCGAATCGGTCATCGGGATCCGCGCCGACAACGCAGACATCGACGCGGGACTCTCCGAAGCGCTGGCGACGGCGTCGCTGACCGTTCTCGGTGTCGGCGACGTTGCGGCAGTGACGAGCGTTGCTCGGGCACTCGTGGTGGGGGTTCCCGAC
This sequence comes from Rhodococcus sp. R1101, assembly GCF_000278445.1. Lineage (NCBI taxonomy): Bacteria > Bacillati > Actinomycetota > Actinomycetes > Mycobacteriales > Nocardiaceae > Rhodococcus > Rhodococcus sp. R1101. The sequence goes on along the minus strand of NZ_AJVB01000690.1, from coordinate 453 downwards.
GATCTGGTGGGATCGATGGCTCCCCCGTCTCCGCCCCACGCGTGAAGCGCAGCACAGGCTCGTCGACCGCGAAGGTCGCCGACGGGCACTCGGCTCCGCCCCTCGGCGGGTACGTTCGATCGGTGGTTCTACGCGTGACGATCACTTACGAGGAAGGTCGCCCGGTGTGCGGTCGGCGCCCTCGAGCACGTTCACCTCGTGCTTGTCGCTACCCGGGCCCACGTGTGCCTCGGCGCGCATCCGCTCGACCATGTCGGGATAGTGCAGCTCGAAGGCCGGGCGTTCGGACCTGATCCGCGGCAGCTCGTAGAAGTTGTGCCGCGGCGGCGGGCAGGTCGTCGCCCACTCGAGCGAGTTGCCGTAGCCCCACGGGTCGTCGACCGTGACGACCTGGCCGTAGCGGTAGCTCTTGAAGACGTTCCACAGGAACGGCAGTGTCGAGGCGCCCACGAT
>NZ_AJVB01000689.1:0-1524 GCF_000278445.1 Rhodococcus sp. R1101 | reverse complement strand
TCATCGGTGACTCCCCACGCTTCGCCGCCCCATGTCGACCTTTCGGGCCGGATCGGTTCCTCGGTCTTCCCATCGTCGCCTCGACCCGGTCGATACCGTAGGGGCGAAAGTCACCATTCCGGAACGGGCATCGTCATGGTCGATTCTCCGCGAATACCGGACCCGCGGGAGCGGAGACGGTTGATCCTGACTGCGATAGCGCGTCCGACGCTCACCGCCTTCGTCCTGGTCAGCGTCTACTTCGTGATTCCGGTCGAGCATGTCCGTAGCACCTCCGAGGTCCTGACGCTCGTCGGTGGCGGCACTGCGGTCCTGATGGTCGGCTGGTGGCAGATCCGCAGGATTCTCGCCTCCGAGTACCCGGCGGTCCAGGCCGTCGAGGCACTCACCACGATCGTGTCCGCCTATCTCGTGGTCTTCGCCACCCTTTACCTCCGCATGTCCGTGGCGGATCCGGACCACTTCACCGAACCACTGTCCCGCGTCGATGCCCTGTACTTCTGTCTGACGGTCTTCTCCACGGTGGGATTCGGGGACATCGCCGCTGTATCGGAGACCGCGCGAGCCGTCGTGTCGGTGCAGATGGTCGCAAATCTGGTCTTCCTGGCCGTCGGGATCCGATTGCTCACGGCCGCCGTGCAGTGGCGTCGTCGCAATCGTGGGGGCGAAGAGTGACCGATCACGGGACCGACCTACGCGATTCGGTGTGCCGGTCTTGATCGCCGTGATCGTCGGCGTCGGACATAGCAGCACTCTCGACGCCTTCCACGACCGCGCCCTCGAATTCGACCCGGAGTTCGCAAATCGGACAACAATTGTCGTTTTGGTACGAAAATGGACTCCCGGACTTGGCGACATGGTCCGGGATCGCGTATTAGTTGTGTCGCGTCATAAATCTGTGACGGGGGTCATGGTTTGGCGCACATGCCGGCGGGACAGCAGGGGGTCTCGCCACGACTGCTCGGTGTTCCGAGCCGAGGAAACGTTCTTATGCGTCTACCCATGTCGCCCACCGATTCGATGTTCCTTCTCGGGGAGTCCCGTGATCATCCGATGCATGTGGGCGGATTGATCCTTCTGAGTCCCCCGGACGGAGCAACCGCCGCGGATCTGGGGGCCCTGTTCACCCCCGCCGCAGAGAACGGCGAGGTCGCCCCGCTGTGGCGTAAGCGCGCGGTCCGTTCCCTGGGCACCTTCGGCCAGTGGGCATGGGAGCAGGACGTGGACTTCGACCTGGAATACCACGTCCGGCGCAACGCGCTGCCGCAACCCGGCGGCCTCGACGAACTGTGGGATCTCGTCTCCCCGTTTTGCACAGCACGCTGCTCGACCGGAGCAGACCCCCTGTGGCAGATGCACATCATCGAGGGTCTCGCGGACGGCCGTCTGGCCGTCTACACCAAGATCCACCACGCCCTCGCCGACGGCGTGGGTGCGATGAAGTTGCTGCGCCGCGCCCTGAGCCAGGACTCCGAGCGCACCGACATGCCGGCGCCGTGGGCCCCGTCCGACACGCCTGGCCGT
>NZ_AJVB01000688.1:0-1523 GCF_000278445.1 Rhodococcus sp. R1101 | reverse complement strand
GCGATCGACGGTCAGTCCGGTCTTGTCGTTCTCGATCTGACTCAGCGTGGCCGGACTGACGTCGATGCACTGAGCCAAGCCCCGCAGCGTCATGCCGCGCGCCATCCGTACCCGACGCAGACCTGCCCCGACCGATGCCGACCTGTCGACCGAAACCGCGCCCACCGACACCCCCCGTGTTTGGAATAGCTGAACACTGCATACGCGACCTTCGACCGCTCCGGGCAGCGTATCCACTTCCATGGCTGCCCCGCAGGCATTTTCGCGAGCACACCGAAACGTTGACGTCGACAGGTGTGACGTGCACCATAGGCTTACCGAGCGTGTGCTCGCTCCCGCTGTTTACCCGATGGAGGACAACATGACCGAGGTCGACGCTCCCGCGATGCGTGAACTGCTCGGCGAGAACGCGCCGAGCAATTGGGGCAAGTGGGGACCCGACGACGAGTTGGGCGCCCTGAACTACCTCGACGCGAGCGAAGTGCTGCGCGGGGTGCAGCACGTCGAGTCCGGCGAGACCTTCACCCTGCAGATTCATATGGGACGCGCCGAGAGCCCCGGCGACCCGCTCTGGCCGGGTCGCGAAGGCATCAAGCGGCAGAACGTGCTCGACGAGAGCTCCTGGGACGGTGACGGTGCACCGGCCTTCCCCGGCGGCCTGCACTACGCCGACGACACCGCACTGGTCTTCCTTCAGGGATCGACCCAGTACGACGCGCTCGGACACGTCTGGTACGACGGCAAACTGTGGAACGGATACGACGCACGCAGCACCGTCGGAGGAATGGAGAAGGCCTCCGTCCTCCCGATCGCGGAGAAAGGGATCGTCGGCCGCGGCGTTCTCATCGATATGGCCCGCCATCGCGGCAAGCCCTATCTCGACAAGGGTGAGACGTTCGACCACCGCGACCTCGAAGAAGCGGCGGCCGCCCAGGGCGTGACCATCGAACCGCACGACATCCTGATCATCCGCACCGGATGGCTCAAGTACTGGTACGAGCTGAACAACCCCGAACAGTTCTACGACGGATTCTGCGAACCCGGCCTGACCTATTCCCCCGAACTCGTCGAGTGGTTCCAGGACAAGGAGATCCCGAACCTGGTGACCGACACGATCGCCAACGAGGTGACCTACGACCCGCAGAGCGGCGTCGCATTGCCGCTGCACTGTGCCCTGATGCGCAATCTCGGTGTCACTCTGACGGAGATCGCCTGGCTCGACGATCTCGCCGACGCCTGCGCCGCCGACGGTCGATGGAGCTTCCTCTACACCGCTGCGCCACTGAAGATCGTCAACGGCACCGGCGCCCCGGTGAATCCCATCGTCATCCGCTGAGGCGAACCATGAGCACCTACGAAGACAAGGTGTGGTTGTCGCAGTATGACACTGCGCAGCGGGAACCACGCACGATCGAGTTCGACAATGCCCTGGCGATGTTCCGGGCGACCGTCGAACGCAATCCGGACGCCGACGTCATCCGTTACTTCGACGGCCGAATCACCGCAAGCGAACTCGACGAGCT
>NZ_AJVB01000687.1:0-1528 GCF_000278445.1 Rhodococcus sp. R1101 | reverse complement strand
CTCGGGCCGTTCGGTCATCGTCGTCGGTCCGCAGCTCAAGCTGCACCAGTGCGGTCTGCCGAAGCTCATGGCGCTCGAGCTGTTCAAGCCGTTCGTGATGAAGCGTCTCGTCGACCTCAACCATGCGCAGAACATCAAGTCCGCGAAGCGCATGGTCGAGCGTCAGCGCCCGCAGGTGTGGGACGTCCTCGAAGAGGTCATCAACGAGCACCCGGTTCTGCTGAACCGTGCTCCCACCCTGCACCGCCTCGGTATCCAGGCGTTCGAGCCGCAGCTCGTCGAGGGCAAGGCCATCCAGCTGCACCCCCTCGTGTGTGAGGCCTTCAACGCCGACTTCGACGGCGACCAGATGGCCGTGCACCTCCCGCTGTCGGCGGAGGCGCAGGCCGAGGCCCGCATCCTGATGCTGTCGTCGAACAACATCCTGTCGCCGGCATCGGGCCGCCCGCTCGCCATGCCGCGTCTGGACATGGTGACGGGTCTGTTCCACCTGACCCGTCTGGTCGAGGACGCCCCCGGTGCCTACACGGCCGCGACCGCCGACGAGCCCGAGCAGGGCGTCTACTCGTCGCCGGCCGAGGCCCAGATGGCCGTCGACCGCGGCGTGCTGTCGGTCCAGGCTCCGATCAAGGTGCGTCTGACCCAGCTGCGTCCGCCGCGCGACGTCGAGAACGAGCTGTTCCCGGAGGGCTGGAAGTACGGTGAGCCGTGGACCGCGCAGACCACCCTCGGTCGCGTGCTGTTCAACGAGCTGCTGCCGACGAACTACGCGTTCGTCAACGACATCATGCCGAAGAAGCGCCAGGCCGCGATCATCAACGACCTGGCCGAGCGGTACCCGATGATCGTCGTCGCGCAGACCGTCGACAAGCTCAAGGACGCCGGCTTCTACTGGGCCACGCGTTCGGGTGTCACCATCTCGATGGCGGACGTGCTCGTTCCGCCGGAGAAGAAGGACATCCTCGAGCGATACGAGACCCAGGCCGATGCCATCCAGCGGCAGTACGACCGAGGCAAGCTCTCGGAGGACGAGCGTCGCGATTCGCTCGTCAAGCTGTGGCAGGAAGCGACCGAAGAGGTCGGTCAGGTCATGGAGGCGCACTACCCGGACGACAACCCGATCCCCACGATCGTCAAGTCCGGCGCTGCGGGCAACATGACCCAGATCCGCTCGCTGGCAGGCATGAAGGGTCTGGTGACGAACCCGAAGGGCGAGTTCATCCCGCGCCCGATCAAGTCCTCCTTCCGTGAGGGCCTGACCGTCGCCGAGTACTTCATCAACACGCACGGCGCGCGTAAGGGTCTGGCCGATACCGCTCTGCGTACCGCCGACTCGGGTTACCTGACCCGTCGTCTGGTGGACGTCTCGCAGGACGTCATCGTCCGCGAGGTCGACTGCGGCACGCCGCGCGGCATCGAGATGACCATCGCCGAGCTCGCCCGCGACGCGACCGGTCAGCCGACCGGCGAGCTCGTGCGCGACGCTCACATCGAGACCAGCACCTACGCCCGTACGCTGGCGACGGAC
>NZ_AJVB01000686.1:0-1533 GCF_000278445.1 Rhodococcus sp. R1101 | reverse complement strand
GATGATGCTCACCACCGGTTCACGCTTTCCGGTCCTCGAGCACCCACAGCCGGCCTACCGCGAACTGATCCGCGAACTCGTCGGGGCGGGCATCACCGCACTGGGGTACGGCGTAGGAGTGATCACCGAGGACATTCCACGGTCCCTGCTCGACGAGGCCGAGCGCCATCGATTCGCCGTCGTGGCGATTCCGTCGGAACTGCCGTTCATGGAGGTGGTCGGGCGCGTCGGAGCGGCGGTGCAGGCGCAGGACTCGATGCTGCTACGACGCACGCTGCAGATGCAGAACCACCTGCTCGAGGCGATGACCGCCGAGGCTCCCGAGGCCGACCTCGTCGCCCGACTCGCCGGCCTGCTCCGCAGCAGCGTGATCCTCTACAACGAGGTCGGGGATGTCGTCGCCTCGGCCGGCGGCGCGCCGGTGCACCTGATCCGCAATCAACTTCGCGGCCGGGAGGGGCGGTTGCTGTTCAGGGTGGGTCGATGGGCGGTGAGTGCTCACTCCATCTCACCCGGCGACCAGTACTACTGGTTGGCTCTCGCCTCCAAGACGAACGAACTCAGCGACCCCCTCACCGACCCTGCCGTCGAAGTGTCGCTGAGGCTGCTCAACACCATCGAGCGCACCCGTCAGCGAGCTACCGTGGAGAACCGCGCGCGCCACACCGCACTGGTGCGTGCGCTCGTCTCGGGCGACCCGGCCCACGCCGGTACCGTCCTGGAACAGTTGGAGATGCTGCGGTTCGGCCCGGATCCCGACGTGCGCCTACTGGTTCTGTCCGCTGCTCCGGAGTACGACAACCGTCGATGGGTGTTCCGGGCGAACTCCCTGCTCGAGGCCGTCGAGGCGGACGTGTCCGGTCTGGCTCGCGATCTGGGGCTCACGCTGCTGCTCGCCCGGAGCGAGGGGGGTCTCGTCGGTGTGGTCCCTGCTGGAGCGGAGGCCTTCGAATCGTGGTCCGCCAACCTTCCGCAGGGATTGAGGTGTGGATCGAGCGAACCGTTCACCGACCCCACGCGTGGTCCCGAGAAGTTGCGTGAGGCACGCTGGGCGTGGCGGGCCGCCGAGCGCCGCGGACGTGCCGCCCAACGCTTCGAGGACGTCGGTCTCGCCGACTGGCTGCTGGCGGCTCGCGATCCGGAAGCGGCGCTCGCACGAGCTACCGCCGTTCTGGCACCGTTGCTCGACGGACACGAGGACCTGATGGACTTCCTCGTGCTTCACCTGGCACGCGAACTGGACGTGGGGCGCACTGCGCGGGAGCTGAATCTGCACCCGAACACCGTGCGGCACCGCGTGAAACGAGTCGAAGAGCTGTTGGGTTGTTCGTTGCGTTCTCCCCGGGACGTCGCCGACGTGCATCTGGCTCTCGAGGTTCTCGCCGAGCGTCGCACCGCATAGCGGTCGCTCTGAGGAAGGATTGGGTCATGGCCATCACCGTGCGTCGGCTTGCGACAGTGCCGGAACTCGGGCTCACTCTCGTGGCAGGTCGCGTGGGAGCCGATCGCATCATCGAATGGGCGCATCCGATC
>NZ_AJVB01000685.1:0-1534 GCF_000278445.1 Rhodococcus sp. R1101 | reverse complement strand
AGCGTCGCAGGATGAGCAGATAGACCAGCACGTAGAAGGCCGTCATGGTCAGCGCGGTGACCAGTTTGCCGTAGCCGAGGGAAACAGGGTGGGCCTCGACGCCGGTGGTGTTCAATGCCCACACCCGGGCGAGCAGGTGGAACGAGTCGCCGAAGCCGAGAACGATCGCGGTCCAGCCCGCCAGTTGCGCCGGCAGCTCGCCCCGGCGCGCAGGACCGCCGCGCAAGATGAGTACGCCGAGCGTGAAGATCGTCAGTAGATAGGTGATGTCGAAAGCCGACTCGAATATCGCTCGCAATGCCACAGCCCCTGTTTTCGTTCGGCGCCGGTTCCTCGAACTGCGCACCGTGTGAGAATCCGATTACATTGCCCGAACGCCGATTCCGTGCTCGACGAACAACGGCCATCGGGCCCCGCCGCGGCGGGGCCCGATGGTCCTGAAGGTAGTCGCCGCTGCGCCTCAGGACGCCGGCGTGGAAAGACGGCTGTAGGTGGGAAGCAGCGCTCCGCTGCGCATTCCATAGGCGCGGTCGACGAGGATCAGCTGACTCAGGTCATGGGTGACCATCACCGTGGCCACGTTCCGGTCGCGGCTCAGTTCCGCGAGCAGACCGACGATCTCGCGGCTACGGGCCTCGTCGAGTGCCGAGGTCGGTTCGTCGACCAGCAACACCGAGGGGTCGTTGATCAGCCCGCGCGCAATCGCGACACGCTGGCGCTGTCCGCCCGACAGCTGGTGGGGACGCCGATCGAGCTGCTTCTCGAGACCGAGCGAGCACAACAGGTCCGCGGCGCGCGCTCGGCTGTCGCGGGCCGACCCGCCGGCGAGGTGGGTCATCATCTGCAGCTGCTCGACGGCGGTCAACGACGGGAGCAGGTTCGACTGCTGGAACACGAAGCCGAGCTTCTCGCGCCGCACAGCGGTGCGCTCGTCGCGGCTCAGTCCCGTCACGTCCTGACCGTCGATGACGACACGGCCCGAATCGGGAGTGGTGAGCAAACCGGCGACGGCGAGCAGGCTCGACTTGCCTGATCCGGAAGGACCGGTCACGGCCACGAATTCGCCGCGCCCGACTTCGAAGTCCACGTCGTCGAGGGCGCGCAGACGCTCGTCACCGTCGGGGTACGTGAGGACGATGTCTCTCGAGGAGATGCTCATGTTCGGATGTCCTTTCGGCTTCGGGAGCGGCTTATCGGGCGGCAGCGAGGGCGGTGAGGGGATCGATCTTGACGATGCGCGCCAGAGAGGCAGCCGCGCCGATCATGCCCATCGCGACGAGGATCAGGAACGGAACGACAGTGGTCGAAACCGCGAGCGTGAACGGAACCACCTGCGCGGCAATCGTTCCCACTCCGAGTGCGACCAGTGTGCCCAGCCCGGCGCCGAACACGAGCACGATCAGGCTCTGACCGAGCGCGTCCTTGACCAGGTAACGGGTGGAGGCGCCGACAGCCTTGAGGACGGCGAGGTCCTGGCTGCGCTGAATGGTCCACACGGTGAAGAAGGCGCCGAGAGTCTGTGTGGGTCGGGCGG
>NZ_AJVB01000684.1:0-1546 GCF_000278445.1 Rhodococcus sp. R1101 | reverse complement strand
GATCCGGACCGCTGCCGCTGCCGGCCCTGCCGGATCCGGCCACCGACCCCGTCGAGGTCGCGCGATGGTGGCACGGGCTCGACGAGACGGTACGCACCGTGCTGGCCGCCGAACATCCCGAGCGGATCGGCGCGCTCGACGGAATCCCGGCTACCGATCGCGATCTCGCCAATCGCGCTCTGCTCGACGACGAACGCCGCCGGCTCGGATCGGTCGCGACGCAGTTGCAGGCCGAACTCGACACGATGTTCCCCGGCGTCGCGGGATTGTTCACCGACGCCGACGCGGGGTTGGAGCAGACGCTGCGGAAGATCGAAGCCCTCGACGCGATCGACGCGACCCTCGCCCACGGCGACCGGCAACTGCTCGCCCTCGACCTGTCCGGACGTGAGGCGATGGCGGCCGTCGCAGTCGGGGACGTCGACACCGCCGAGCACGTGGCCGTCTTCGTCCCCGGCGCGGGTTCGACCGTGCAGGGCAACCTCCAGGGTTACGACACCCAGGTCGCGGCACTGCGCGACTCCGCTCGGCTCCTCCTCACCGACGACCCGGGCGTCGAGCCCGCGGTCGCTGCCGTCACCTGGCTGAACTACCAAGCCCCTCAATGGGGCTGGGGTCTCGCCTTCACCGAACGCAGTCCCGTCTCCGATCTCGCCGCCCGGATCGCCGCACCCCGGCTGGCCGGTTTCCTCGACGGCATCACTGCGTCGCGTCCCGACGACCCGCGCATCACCACGGTCGGGCATTCCTATGGAGCCGTGGTCTCCGGACTGGCACTGAGGGAGACCGGCGCGGTCGACGCCGCAGTGTTCGCCGGGGCTCCCGGAATCGGGACCGCCGACGTGACCGACCTGCGGATCCCGGCGGGCTCCGCCTATCTCGTCGAAGCCGACCGCGACATCGTCGCCGACGTGGGCACCTTCGGCGGCGACCCCAGCTTCCTCGACGGCCTGACGCATCTTCCTGCCGGTCCCGGCACCACCACCACCGGTGCCCCGCTCGCGGGCATCACCGGCCACAGTTCGTATCTCGTCCCCGGAACGTCGAGTTCCCACCACATCGCCGGTGTCGTCGCGGGCACCGCAGAACGGAGCACACCGTGACCGCCACACCGAGAATCCGCGCCGGGCTGTGCATCGCGCTGCTGACGCCGCTCGTGGCGGCGTGCACCACCACGGTGTCACCGGTCGCGATGCCCGAGCCGATCGCCGCGACCAGCGCGGGCGCGGTCGAGTACTACACCGCTGTGCAGCGCGACGTCCTCACCGCACTGTCCGCCGAGTTCCCCGGGGTCCGATTCGAACAGAAGTATTCGAGCACCACCGCGGGATGCACGCTGCCCGACGGCACCTCGGGTCTGACGGTGCACCTTCCGATCCACGGCTCGGCGCGGCCCGTGCCGGTGGACGAACTCGATCGTGCCGCCGGCATCTTCGAGGACACAGCGGCGCGGGCCGGCTTCCACGGCCGGCACGTACTTCCGCCCGATACGGGCCTCGTCCTCCGGATGTTCGCGGCCGACGGCTCGTACATCACCTTCGGAAGT
>NZ_AJVB01000683.1:0-1547 GCF_000278445.1 Rhodococcus sp. R1101 | reverse complement strand
GGAACGCCGATTCCACGGCAGCCTGGCCGACCTCGACGCCGTGCGTCGTGCGGTCCGCATTCCGGTGCTGCGCAAGGATTTCGTGGTCGGTCCCTACCAGATCCACGAGGCGCGTGCGCACGGCGCCGACATCGTGCTCCTCATCGTCGCGGCCCTCGAACAGACCGTGCTGACGGCCCTGATCGACCGGATCGAGTCGCTCGGGATGACGGCGCTGGTCGAGGCGCACACCGAGGAGGAGGCCGACCGCGCCCTCGAGGCCGGCGCGACCGTCATCGGGATCAACGCCCGCAACCTCAAGACCCTCGAGGTCGACAAGACGACATTCTCGCGCATCGCGCCGGGCCTGCCCAGCAACGTGCTCAAGATCGCCGAGTCCGGTGTCCGCGGGCCGGCCGATCTGCTCGCGTACGCGGGGGCCGGCGCCGACGCGGTGCTCGTCGGAGAGGGCCTGGTGACCAGTGGGGATCCGCGTCAGGCGGTCGCCGAACTGGTGACGGTGGGTACGCATCCGTCGTGCCCCAAGCCCGCACGCTGACCGTGCCGGCCGGTCCGGACCCCCATGTGATCCGCGTCGCGTGGTGGGGCAGACTGGACGCGTGACTGCAGACGATTCCGCACTTTCCGCCAAGGGCCGGGGGCTTCCCTCGATGAGCGAAGCCCTCGCCACTCCGACCGCGCACGAACCCGACGTCCGCGGCCACTTCGGAGCCTTCGGTGGCCGCTATGTGCCCGAGGCGCTCATGGCGGTGATCGAGGAGGTCACCGCCGCCTACGAGAAGGAACGCGTCGACCCCGGCTTCCTCGCCGAACTCGATCGGCTGCAGCGCGAGTACACCGGTCGCCCGTCCCCGGTCTACGAGGCCACTCGTCTCAGCGAACACGCCGGAGGCGCGCGCATCTTCCTCAAGCGCGAGGATCTCAACCACACCGGCTCGCACAAGATCAACAATGTGCTCGGGCAGGTGCTGCTCGCCAAGCGCATGGGCAAGACCCGCGTGATCGCCGAGACCGGCGCCGGCCAGCACGGCGTCGCCACCGCGACCGCGTGCGCCCTGTTCGGTCTCGAATGCCGGGTCTACATGGGTGAGGTCGACACCGAGCGGCAGGCGCTCAACGTCGCGCGCATGCGTCTGCTCGGCGCCGAGGTCATCGCTGCCAAGACCGGCTCGCGCACCCTCAAGGACGCGATCAACGAAGCGATGCGCGACTGGGTCACCAATGCCGACAACACCTATTACTGCTTCGGCACCGCCGCCGGTCCGCATCCCTTCCCGGCGATGGTCCGCGACTTCCAGCGCATCATCGGCCTCGAGGCACGCGCCCAGATCCGCGAGCTCACCGGTCGTCTGCCCGACGCCGTCGTCGCCTGCGTCGGCGGAGGGTCGAACGCGATCGGCATCTTCCATCCGTTCATCGACGACCCGTCCGTCAAGCTCGTCGGCTGCGAGGCCGGGGGAGACGGGGTCGAGACCGGACGGCACGCCGCCACCATCGGCGGCGGCACCCACGGTGCCCTGCACGGCGCGTACTCGTACCTGTTGCAG
>NZ_AJVB01000682.1:0-1552 GCF_000278445.1 Rhodococcus sp. R1101 | reverse complement strand
GGAAGTGCTCTCCCTGTTGCGGTCGAGTGTGCGGGAGACGGGGCAGACCGTGGTGATGGTGACGCACGACCCCGTCGCCGCCTCGTACTCGGACCGGGTGGTCCTTCTCGCGGACGGACGACTCGCGGGCGAGATCGCCGACCCCACCGCCGATACCGTCCTCGGCACCATGCGCCACCTCGGTGCATCCGCGGTGGTGTCGGCGCGATGAGACGGCTCGTTCTGGCGCAGGCGCGCGCCCACCGCGGCCGGTACGTCGCGTCCGCGCTCGCCGTACTCGTCGCGGTGGCCTTCGTCGTGACGACACTCGTGCTCGGCGACACGGTCGACTCGTCGATCACGAAGTCCACCGCCGCTCGCTACGACGGAGTCGCGGCCGTCGTGGCCGAGGGGGAGTCCGATACGGAGCCGGACGATCTGCTCGCCGCGGTCACCGGCGCCCCCGGAGTACGCGCGACGGCGCTGGACGTGTCCGGACCCGTGCACATCGTGGACGAGAACGGCGGATCCGGATACGGCGAGGCCATGTCGGTCGCGGCCGACGAGACCCTGCGCTGGCAGCGACTCCGGGACGGCCGGTGGCCCGCAGGCCCCGATGAGGTGCTCGTCGGTTCGTCGTCCGGGCGAGCGATCGGTGATTCGATGACGATCACCGACGTTCTCGGTACGACGGTACCGGCGAGCGTCGAGGTGGTCGGCGTCGTCGACCTCGACGGCTCCCCCCTCGCGCTGAATTCGCGCACGATCTTCGCCGATGCCGGGCCGGTACGCACGTGGACGGGCGAGATCACGGACTGGGAGGTACGCGTGACCGGGGATCCCGACGTCGTCCGCGACGCCGCGGCGGGCCTGGCGCCGGGAGCAGTGGTGATGTCGGGGGCCGAGCGTGCCACGATGGTCGCCGACTCCTATGTCGGCGATATCGCCTTGTTGCGCAACATCCTTCTGTGCTTCGCGGCGATCGCCGTGGTCGTCGCCGGCCTCGTCATCGCGAACCCTTCGCCGTGTTGCTCGCTGCCCGGACCCGCGAGCTCGCACTCATGCGGTGCGTCGGTGTCACCGCCGTGCAGGTGCGCCGCAGCGTGCGGGGAGAGGCGCTCGTCGTCGGGTTCGTCTCGGCGGTCCTCGGAGTTCTGGCCGGGTACGGCCTCGCGGCGGCCGTTGTCGCCCTCGCTCGTGCGGCGGGCGTCCCGCTCCCGCTGACAGCGATCTCGGTGACCGTCACGACGATCCTGCTCGGCCTCGTGCTGGGAACCGTGGTGACGGTGATCGCCGCGAACGGTGCGGCGCGCGCCGCGACCCGGGTCCCCGCACTCGCGGCGATGCAGCCGCTCGAGACACAGCCCGAACCGATCTCGGATTCCCGTGCCCGGCGCATCTGTGCTGCGCTGGCGATCGCAGCGGGATCGGCGTTGCTCGTGGCCGGCGTCATGACCGCCAACGTGCTCCTCGCGTGCCCCGGAGGGTTGTCGCTCTTCGTCGGGGTGCTCCTCGCATCCCGGCGGACGGTGCTGGCCGCAGTGGGAGCGGTGGGAGATCTGCTGGCCCGATT
>NZ_AJVB01000681.1:0-1555 GCF_000278445.1 Rhodococcus sp. R1101 | reverse complement strand
GCCAACTGGAGGAGGAGTTCGAGAGTGCGGGCGGTGAGGCGCTGTTTGCTGAAGTCGACCACCAGATCCCCGGCGTGTGCGGTCAACGCCCGTATCCGCTGCGGCTCGATCGCGAACAGCTCCCGCAGGGACACCGCGGCGATCTCGTCCCGGTGAGCTTGGAGGGCTCGCCAGGCCTCCGTGGTCGTCACATCTCGCGTTTCCGTATCCATATTTCTGCCGACGTCTTTCGTCACGCCAGGGCGCGCAGGCGCGGTGCGAGGTCGCGTTCGAACAGTTCCAGGAACCGCTTCTGATCATGACCCGGCGCGTGGAACACGAGATGGTTCAACCCGGCATCGACATACGCCTTGACCTGCTCGACCGCCTCGTCCGGATCCGACGCCACGATCCACCGCTTGGCGACCTGCTCGATCGGCAACGCATCGGCCGCCGCTTCCATCTCCATCGGATCGTCGATGCTGTGCTTCTGCTCCGGGGTGAGCGACAACGGCGCCCAGAACCGCGTGTTCTCCAACGCCAGCTCGGGGTCGGTGTCGTACGAGATCTTGATCTCGATCATCTTGTCGATCCGGTTCACGTCGCGCTCGGCCTTCTCCGCTCCCTCCGCCACCGCCGGCAGCAGTTTGTCGGTGTAGAGCTCCATACCCTTGCCCGAGGTGCAGATGAACCCGTCCCCCGCCCGCCCCGCATACCGCGCCACCACCGGGCCACCGGCGGCGACATAGACCGGAATACCCTGCTCGGGCACGTCGTAGATCGACGCGCCCTTCGTGGTGTAGTACTCACCCTCGAAATCGACCCGGTCCCCGCGCCACAGTTCACGCATCAGCCGCACCGACTCGCGCAGCCGGGCGAAACGTTCCTTGAACTCCGGCCACTCCCCGGCATAGCCGGTGGCGATCTCGTTGAGCGCCTCACCGGTGCCGACACCGAGGAAGATCCGCCCCGGATACAGACAGCCCATCGTCGCGAAGGCCTGCGCGATCACCGCCGGGTTGTACCGGAACGTCGGGGTCAGCACCGAGGTCCCGAGCTGCAACCGCTCGGTGCGCTCCCCTACGGCGGTCATCCACGCCAGCGAGAACGGCGCGTGCCCTCCGTTGTGCCGCCACGGCTGGAAGTGATCCGACACCGTCGCCGAATCCATCCCGTGCCGCTCGGCCAGCACTCCCAGTTCGACAAGCTCGCGCGGGCCGAACTGCTCCGCAGACGCCTTGTATCCCAACTTCAGCATTACCGTGCAACCTCCGAACAACGTGGTGCCAGCGAAACGATCACGCACAATCGAGCAAATCCTGCACGAAATCATGCACACTGAGCGCAGACAGTGTCAATATCCACGCAAAGGTGTGTCGTCTGTGCGTTATGGTCGTGCACCGACCCCGACCACGGCGTCCGAGTACCCAGAAATTCGAGTGCCCAGAGCCCTAGGAGCAATCGTGTCAGCGACCGCACGGCGACGTGAGATCTTCCACCGAATCCTCGCCGACGGATATATCGATGCGAAGACCCTCTCGGCCGATCTCGGCGTCGACGCGTCCACGATCCGTCG
>NZ_AJVB01000680.1:0-1555 GCF_000278445.1 Rhodococcus sp. R1101 | reverse complement strand
GCAGAAGGTGCAGCCCGGGCGCCAGTAGACCACGGGAACGCCGCGGGCCACTGCGTCGCGACGAGCGGTCGCGTCGTCGACATGATGGGGGAAGAACAGGGGAGAGGCGACCCACGCCATCGCGAGCAGCAATACCGACGTCACCACCGAGGTCACGTCGAATGCGCCGGTGAGCAGAACGACGGACGCAACGGCCACCATCGCCGCAGCCAGGATCCAGGTTCGCCACACAGGAGTGAGCCTAGTTCCTTCGAATCGGCATCGACGGAGGGCTCGAAGGCTGCCCGGTGACCGCTCCGCCCATATGCCGCTACCTGCGGGTCTGCGCACAGGAGAGAGCGCGCGCTAGCGTATTCGGTCATGGTCGTCACCGAGAGTTCACCTCCTGTATCCTCGCGGTTGGTCCGCTCGATGTTCATCCCTGCTGTGGGGGTCGCACTCGTGCTGACTCTGCTCGCGGCAGCGACGGTGCCGATCCGCGATCGCCTGTACCTGTCCGTCGCCCAGACCGTCGAGGGATCGTTTCTCGGACCGCTCGCGGGTCTCGTCGCCGACAAGGGGCTGCTCGTCCTCGTCGCCTTCACCGGTGTCCTGGCGGCATGGTTGTGGCGGAACGACCGCCGGGGCTTCGGCGCCCTCGCCGTCGGCGGTCTCGGAGTGGTGGGTGCCTACCTGTCGAGCGAACTCGTCAAACTGCTGGTGACGGAGCCGCGACCGTGTCGCGCGCTCGGCATCGCGACGGTACTGGAGTGTCCCGAGGTGGGCGACTGGTCCTGGCCGTCCAACCATTCCGTCATCGCCGCCTCGTTCGCGACCGCGTGTGTGCTTGCGGCTCCGCGCCTGATCTGGCTGGTCGCGCCGCTCGCGGCGGTGCTCGCGTTCTCCCGGGTGACGGTAGGGGTGCACTACGTGCACGACGTGCTGTCGGGCATGGCGCTCGGTGTACTGGTCGTGTCGCTCGTCGTCGCGGTGCTTCTGCCCTTCGCGTCGCGACTTCCCATCCTGTCGCGCGAGGCCCGGTCGAACGGGGACGGGTCTGGACAGCGGGTGAGCCCAGGGCGTTGACTGAAGGTACACAGTCCGGACCGGGAGGCCGTCATGGGCATCATTGTCGGCTTTCGCGGCGGCGGTGCTCGATGAGTACCGGGGACCGGATCCGGGATCTCGGGTATGCAGCGGGGTGGCGGGCGGTATGCGCGCTTCCGGAGAAGCCGGCGAACCGCCTGTTCGAGATGGCCGCGGACCGTGCGGCGCGAGACGGTGGGCCGATCCAACTACGACGCAACCTTGCCCGGGTGTTGTCCACTACTCCGGATCGGGTGCCCGACGAACTCGTGCGCGCGAGTCTGCGTTCCTACGCGCGGTATTGGTGTGAGGCATTCCGGTTGCCGTCGATGGACCCGGTACGGCTGGCCGAGACCATCGACTCCGCGGCGACCGGACTCGAACACATCCACGAGGCCGTCGCGCGTGGGCGCGGAGCTGTATTGGCGCTTCCGCACAGCGGCAACTGGGACCTGGCGGGAGTGTGGATCGTACAGCGGATCGGCACGCC
>NZ_AJVB01000679.1:0-1571 GCF_000278445.1 Rhodococcus sp. R1101 | reverse complement strand
GATCGCCCACTCGGTGCACCGCCGCGACCGGCAGTCCCGATGTCGCTGCGACGTCCTCGCAGCACCGCCGCAGGAAGGCTTCGGCATCGGGATGTGCCTGGTACTGCAGCGCGGTCACCGACTGCCCGCCGTCGTGGTTGCGGACGACGCCGGTGAAGACCACCACGGCACCGTGTTCGGCACCGGCCACCGCGGCGTCCACCACCGCGGGATCCAGTGGCTCCGACGAGATCCGGGCCAGTAGTTCACTCATGAGCGCCGCCTCCTGCGACTTGGGCCAACAGATGGTCGAGGATCGGGTCGAGAGCGGCGAGACCGTCCTTCACCCCGCCGGGCGAGCCGGGCAGGTTCACGACGACCGTGCGGCCCACGAGACCGGCGACCCCCCGTGAGAGGACCGCGTGCGGGGTGGCCGCGAGTCCGCGCTGCCGGATCGACTCCGCGATACCGGGCAGTTCGCGATCGAGCAGCGCGAGAGTCGCTTCGGGGGTGGCGTCGGTGGGCGAGGCTCCGGTACCACCGGTCGTGACGACGAGGGCCGGGCCCGGACGGACCGCGTCGGCGAGACCGGCGGCGATGTCGGCGTCCGCGTGGACGAGGGGGCCGCGGACAGCGAATCCCTTGTCCACGAGCCACGATCGGATGAGTGGTCCGGTGCGATCCTCGCGGGTGCCCGCGGCGACACCGGTCGATGCGACGACCACCGTGGCGGAGCGCCCCGACTGTTCCGGCAGTTGCTCTTCCGGCGCCGGCTGCCCGTCCCGGTCGGCAGCGTCGTCGCGGGTCCAGTGGCCGCGCTTGCCACCCTCCTTGGAGATCAATCGCACGCCGTCGAGAACGGCGGCCGGATCGACGGCTTTGACCATGTCGTGCAGGGTCAGGCCCGCGACGGCGACCGCGGTGAGTGCCTCCATCTCGACTCCGGTCGGGCCCTTGGTCTTCGCGGTGCCCTCGATCGTGATCGAGGTGTCGGTGAAACCGAACATCACCTTCACCGACGACAGCGCCAGCTGATGACACAGGGGGATGAGCTCCCAGGTGCGTTTCGCCGCGGCGATACCCGCGATGCGCGCCGTCGCCAGGACGTCGGCCTTGGGCATGTCGTCGGCCCGGACGAGCGCGATCACCTCCGGGGTGGTGACGAGTTCGCCTGCCGCCACGGCGATCCGTGTGGTGTCGGCCTTCGAGGAGACGTCCACCATGCGGGCACGTCCCTGGTCGTCCAGGTGGCTGAGATCGGTCACAGGATCCGTACTTTCACGAGGTCTCCGGCTTCGAGGGAGGTGGTGTCGGCGGGGATGTCGAGAAGCACGTCGGCGGCGGCGAGTCCGGCGACGAGATGCGACCCGTGCCCGCGGAAGGGGGTCACCCCGTTCTCGTCGAGCCGTCCCCGCAGGAACTGCCGGCGACCCGGGATCGACGTGAGATCGGTGGTGAGCGGTAGTTTCTCGCACACGACGGGCGGATAACCGGCGGCGGCCCGCAGTGCCGGTCGCGCGAACACCTCGAACGAGACGAGGGCGCTGACGGGATTGCCGGGGAAGGTCAGGATCGGGACACCGTCGACCACC
>NZ_AJVB01000678.1:0-1599 GCF_000278445.1 Rhodococcus sp. R1101 | reverse complement strand
AGCGAACCGTCGGATCCGAGGCTCGTCAGTGCGCGGGCGAGGCGGTTCATCGCGATACGGCCGTCGCCGCCGACGGATTCGCGCAGGCCTTCCTCGAGCAGCCGTGCGGCGGAGGCCGACGAGGTCGGGGCACCCGAGGCGGCGGCACCGCGGAGATGTTCTGCGGCCGAAGGCCGTCCGGCGGCGAGCAGCACGGTGGCAGCGAGAGGGGCGTCCGTGCCGACCCGTTCGGGTCCGAGCCATTCGAACAGGTCCGCGCTGCGGTCGAGCATGCCGCGATGCGCGGCGATACTCGCGGAGATCCGGGTGGCGGCGCGCACGTCGTCGACGTCGGTCGTGTCGGCGCGGTCGAGCAGCCGATCGGTGATTTGTTCGGCCTTCTCGAGATCCCCTGCCGCAAAGGCGACTTCGGCGCGCCGCACTGCGAGGGCATCGGGATCGGCTCCCGCCGGTACCGCGGCGTCGAGAAGATCGGCGGCCTCGCGCGGCGTTGCGTCGACCGCGAACTCCACGAGCCGTCGGGCGAGGTGCGGATCGGTGAGGCCGATCGTGGCGAGCCCCCGGGCGAGGTGCGGCGTGAGTGTTCCGGCGTCGATGCGTGTCGCGAGGAGGCGGCGGGCGACGGCGAGCAGGTTGTGTCTCCCGAGGACCGCGGCGGGCACGCCGCTCGCTCCCGCAGTGAGACTCGCTGCATCGGCCCCGAGCAGACCGCTCGCGCGGGCCGCGTCGACGAGATCGAGGGCCCGCGCGGCGGGTACCTCGAGTACGGCGGCGAGTTCGCCGGGATCGAGCGCCGCGCCGAGATCGACGAGAGCCAGAGCTGCGGTGAGATCGAGGTCGGCGAGGAGCTGCCGGCGGATCGCCTCTCCGACGGCGTGCCGGACGTCGCCGTCCGTCCGCAGGGCCTTGAGAGCGGTGTCGACGAGGTTCGGTACTCCACCCGTCAGGCGGTGCAGTGCGCGCACCTGGGGCGGTGCGAGCCGGAGTTCGAACGACGCCGCACGACCGGCGGTTTCGCGAGCTGTCCACCGGCCCAGTTCCACCACCGTGCCGCTCCCCGCGAATACTGCTGTCAGCGAACGCATCTCGGCGCGATGTGGACGCGGTTCGGTGGACACGACGATCCCCGTCGGCGCATCGCGAACGTGGTCGGCCAGATCCTGCAGTTCTGCGGCGGTCATGCGGTGCGCGTCGTCGACGATGCGCACGTCACCGAGATCGTCCCGGAGCGAAGCGAGTACGGCGGACTTCCCGGTTCCGGTGCCGCCGACGAGCAGCAGCCGCGGGGGAGCGGAGGTGGCCAGGGCGCGCGTGACCTCCCGGGGCACCGGTCGTCGCGGAGGAGCGGGGACGGACGTCATCGCGATCGGTCAGCGTCCGGTTCCGAGCAACCCGCCGACGACCTGTCCGGTGCCGTCGAGGACACCGCCGACCACGTTGCCGGTGCCGTCGAGCACCTGGCCGACACCGTTGCCGACACCCTCGACGACCGCGCCCGCACCCTGACCGGCGCCGGAGAGGGCGTCGCCGGCGCCGCTGCCGCCCGTGCTCGGGGCGGTCGGCTGCGGCGCGGGCTGGGGAGCAGGTGCCGGGGCGGGT
>NZ_AJVB01000677.1:0-1602 GCF_000278445.1 Rhodococcus sp. R1101 | reverse complement strand
CCGGCGCGTTCGAGGGCTGCAAGGGCACGGTGCCCGGCGTTGGGCCGGGCAGCGTCCATGTGTCTCCAGCCGACATGGTTGCGGGCCCAGTAACGCTGCCGGAACTCCGCATCGCCTACGAACTGCTGGAAGGTCATCGGATTGCGCGGGGGCGAGTCCGGTCCGCGATAGTCGGGGATACCGGAATCCGTCGACAGGCCGGCGCCGGTGAGAACGGCGATCCGACGTCCGTGCAGGAGCGTGTGCAGGTCGTCGGAGCGGAGTGAAAGGTCGATCACCCTCTCTACGGTAGGCCGGTTCCGGAAACCGGCGCTGGGCGCAGGAGCGCACGGACCGCGTCGATCGTGTCGGCGTCGGCGGCCGACTTGTCGGGTCGGTAGCGCAGCACCCGCGCGAACCGCAACGCGACCCCACCCGGATATCGGCTGCTGGTCTGCACCCCGTCGAGTTCGATCTCGACGACGATCGCGGGTCGGAGGTGGACGGTGTGCTCGTCGCGATGCGACTCGTATCGCGGGAATTCCTCTGTCTGCCACTGCAGCAACGCATCGGTGAGGCCCTTGAAGGTCTTTCCGACCATGATCGGTGGGCCACCGTCCGGGTCGCGGGCGCCCAGGTGCAGATTCGACAGGAAGCCGGCGCGGCGCCCGTATCCCCATTCCGCGGCGAGCACCACGAGATCGAGGGTGTGCTCCGGTTTGACCTTCTGCCACGCCCGGCCCCGGCGGCCGGCGGTATAGGTCGACGTGAGCGACTTCACCATGACGCCCTCGTGGCCGTTGCCGAGCGAGTCGCCGAGATGGGCCTCGGCGCTGTCGGCGCCCGGAGCGACCAGCGTCGGGATGCGGTGTTCACCCGCGACGCGGGCGAGATGGTCGAGTCGTACCGACAACGGCTCGTCGAGCAGGTCGTCGCCGTCGAGGTGCAGGCAGTCGAAGAAATACGGGTGCAACAGCAGTTCGCGTTCGGAACGGGCACCGAACCGGCTCATGGTCTCCTGGAACGGCCGGGGACGCCCGGAATCGGTGAGCGCGAGCGTCTCGCCGTCGAGCACGACACTGCGACAGGGAAGTGCCCGTACGAGATCGACCAGTTCGGGGACCGAAGTGGTGATGTCGCGCAGGGTGCGGGTGAAGATCCATACGGCGTCGTCCCGGCGGTGCACCTGGATGCGGGCACCGTCGAGTTTGTACTCCACGCTCACGGCACCGTCGAACTCGGTGAGCGCGGCGTCGAGGGATTCGGCGGGGGAGGCGAGCATCGGCCGGACCGGTCGGCCGAGTTCGAGGCCGAACCCGGCGAGGGCGTCCACACCGCCCTCGAAGGCTGCTGCTGCGGCCTGGGCCAAACGGCCGGACAACATCACCGCCCGGCGGACCGGCTCCACCGCGAGACCGGCCGCAGCCGCGACCGCATCGGTCATGACCCCTTCGAGAGCCCCCTGTCTCAGCTCACCTCCCAGGAGTGCGACGAGGAAGCGCTGCTCGGCCTCGGTGGCCTGCTCGAACAGTTCCACGAGCAGGTGCTGCCGCGCGGCGGCGGATCCGGGTCCGGAGATGCCGGCGAGCCGGTCGAGCAGGCCCGAGACCTGGTCCACGTGAG
>NZ_AJVB01000675.1:0-1624 GCF_000278445.1 Rhodococcus sp. R1101 | reverse complement strand
CGGCATCGCCGTGCTGCACGCGCACGGACCGAAGAACACCGTCGACATCCCCGCCCATCCCGGCCACGTCCGGGCGCCGTACGTCGCCGTGCCCTATCTCGAACGGATGGACCTCGCGTATTCGGCGGCCGACGCGGTGGTGTGCCGATCCGGGGCCATGACGGTCGCGGAGGTGTCCGCGGTGGGTCTGCCCGCGGTGTACGTGCCGCTCCCGCACGGGAACGGCGAACAGGAACTCAACGCCCGTCCGGTCGTCGCGGCGGGCGGCGGAACGATCGTCGCGGACGGCGACCTGAATTCCGATTATGTGGCGACGGACGTGGTGTCGTTGCTCGGCGACGAGCGCAGACTCGTGGAGATGGGGCGCAGCGCCGCGGCCGCCGGCCATCGCAGTGCCGCGGACGAGTTGGCGCGCATAGTGCTCGAGGTTGCCGGAGTGGAACCGAACAGGAGTGAACGATGAGCGCGCAGTTGCCCGCCGAACTCGAGCGGGTGCACATGGTCGGTATCGGTGGCGCCGGGATGTCGGGCATCGCCCGGATCCTGCTCGCGCGCGGGGGACAGGTGTCGGGTTCCGACGCGAAGGAGAGCCGCGGTGTGCTCGCCCTGCGGGCGCGCGGCGCGCAGGTCCGCATCGGGCACGCCGCCGAAGCTCTCGACCTGCTCGACGACGGTCCCACGGCCCTGGTCACGACGTTCGCCGCGATCCCGCAGGACAATCCCGAACTCGTCGCCGCCCGCGAGCGGGGGATCCCGATCCTGTTGCGCCCCACGGTCCTTGCTTCCCTTATGCGCGGACACCGCACCTTCCTGGTCTCGGGCACACACGGCAAGACCTCGACGACGTCGATGCTCGTCGTCGCGCTGCAGCACTGCGGCTTCGATCCGTCCTTCGCGGTGGGCGGTGAACTCAACGAGTCCGGGACCAACGCGCACCACGGCAGCGGGGACGTCTTCGTCGCCGAAGCCGACGAGAGCGACGGTTCGCTGCTGCAGTACGACCCGAACACCGTCATCGTCACGAACATCGAGGCGGATCACCTCGACTATTTCGGGACGCCGGAGGCGTACACGGCGGTCTTCGACGAGTTCGTCTCCCGCATCGCGCCCGGTGGTCTGCTGGTCGTGTGCCTCGACGACCCCGGATCTGCAGCGCTCGCCGAGCGGGTCGTCGCGCTCGGCCGCGACGACCTGCGGGTCCGGGGCTACGGCACTGCCGACGTCATCGGCACCGAGGGCGACCACCGCGGCGTTCCTGTCGGCGTGCGCCTCCTCGGCTGGGAGGCCAAGGACGTGGGTGGGGTCGCCGAACTCCACCTCGCGGGTGAGGATTCGCCGCGGACGGTGCGACTGTCGGTCCCCGGCCGGCACATGGCGTTGAACGCTCTGGCCGCGTTGCTCGCCGCCCTCGAGGCCGGGGCGCAGGTCGACGAGGCGCTCGAGGGACTGGCCGGTTTCGGCGGAGTGCACCGGCGATTCCAGTACACGGGCCGCGAACACGGCGTGCGGGTGTTCGACGACTACGCCCACCATCCCACCGAGGTCCGGGCTGTCCTGGCGGCCGCGGGCGAACTCGTCGCGGGGGAGCCGCTGCGCTACACCGAGACCGGCACCGAACGGCCCC
>NZ_AJVB01000674.1:0-1626 GCF_000278445.1 Rhodococcus sp. R1101 | reverse complement strand
GCCGAGGACTTACCACGAAGATGTTACGCGTCCACTGTGCGGTATCTGAAACAACACACACAGATATCGAAGATCCTGCGGTAGCAGGGATTGTCGATGTTCTGCGTGGTTACTGTTTCATAGAGTTACGGCGGCCATAGCGACAGGGAAACGCCCGGTCCCATTCCGAACCCGGAAGCTAAGCCTGTCTGCGCCGATGGTACTGCACTCGACAGGGTGTGGGAGAGTAGGACACCGCCGAACACCCGTTCCGAAAGGGGACCCACTCGTTTGGGTCCCCTTTCGTGTTTTCATGAGAGGATTTTTCTGTGTCCGACGGCAACGGTGAACGTCGGTCCTTCAGGAGTGGAGGATCCACTCCGTGGTCGGGCCGCAAGAAGGAGCGCGACGAACGCGCCGACGACAGTCGCGGCGAGCGTGCACCGCGCGACCGCGACGAACGCGGGCGCGGCGACGAACGCGGGCGCGGCGACGAGCGCCGGCAGGGCGGCTACGGAACCGGCGGACGTTCGTCCAGCCGTGACGACGACCGTCGTCCCCAGCGCGGTGACGATCGACGTCCCCCGCGCAGCGATGATCGGCGTCCTCAACGTAGTGAGGACCGTCGCCCTCGAAGCGGCGATGACCGTCGTCCCCAGCACGGCGACGACCGCCGCTCCTACCAGGGCGGAGACCGCCGCGATCGCGGCCGCGACGACGCCCGTTCCGATCGCGGCGACCGTCCCTACCGGGAACGCTCCGGAGGCGACGATCGCCCCCGTCGCAGCGAGGATCGTCCGGGTCGCAGCGACGACCGCGGTCGGCAGTACGGCGACCGTCCCCGCGGCGAGCGCAGCTACGGCAATCGCGACGACCGTCGCGGTAGTGACCAGCGGGGTGGCGACCAGCGTGGTAGCGGCGCCAGCCGGGGCTACTCCGGTGACCGTCGAGGACCCCAGTCCGGCGACCGCCGCAGCGAGGGTGCGCCCCGCCGTCGCGGTGGTGAAGGTGGATTCGGGCCGTCCCGTGGGCGCGAAGGCATCGCGCCGCAGCGTCGCGACGCACGTCCGGACGAACCCGATCTGCCCGACGACGTCGAGGCGTCCGAGCTCGATCCGACCATTCGCCGCGACCTGCTGAGCCTGGACAAGTCGAACGCGAACAGCGTCGCCCGGCATCTGGTGATGGCCGGTCGGCTGCTCGACGACGATCCCCGTGCCGCGCTCTCCCATGCCCGTGCCGCCCGTCAGCGCGCCGGCCGCATCGCCGTCGTCCGCGAGGCCGCCGGCATCACCGCGTATCACGCCGGTGAGTGGGCCGAGGCGCTGTCCGAACTCCGTGCAGCGCGCCGCATGTCCGGTGGTACGGGACTGCTCGCCGTGATGGCCGATTGCGAACGTGGCCTCGGCCGTCCCGAGAAGGCACTCGAGCTGGGACGCGGCGACGATGCACGCAAGCTGACCGGCGACGACGCCGCCGAGTTGCGCATCGTCCTCGCCGGTGCCCGCATGGACCTCGGTCAGTACGACCAGGCTGTCGTCACATTGCAGACGCCCGACCTCGATCCGGACCGGACCGGCACGCCTGCAGCCCGCCTCTTCTATGCCTACGCCGACGCCCTCGTGGCCGCCGGACGGACCGAAGAAG
>NZ_AJVB01000673.1:0-1633 GCF_000278445.1 Rhodococcus sp. R1101 | reverse complement strand
GAGTGCCGGCGGCGATCCCGAAGGACAGGGCCCGCAACCGTGGGGAGAGCACGGCGAGGGTGACGGCGGCGGCGGTGACGGCGAGCACCGCCCCGAGGGGCAGCGCCCAGTGGGCGGCGGACGGGTCGCCGCTGCCTGCGGTGGGGTTGCCGACGAGCAGGAACACCGCCAGCGCCGCGCACAGCGCGCCGGCGAGCAGCCAGGTGGTGCGGGTGACGCGGCGGCCGGTGGTCGCGGCGGCGAGCGGCAACGCGAACAGCAGCGATGCGACCAGCAGGGGCTGGACGAGCAGCACGGACCCGAACGCGAGCGCGACGACCTGCAGCAGGTAGCTGCCGCCGTCGCCGAGGATGCCCGCCCACCAGCGGGGGCTGCGCAGCAGGGAGCCGACGAGGGAATCGGTGTCGGGCACGGCAGCGGCCGAGCTCTGTTGCGCGATACTGCCGACCGCGACGAGCGCGGCGGCGGCGAGCGCGCACAGGACGGCGACTGCCGTGCCCGTCATCGGGTCAGGCCTGTATTTCGGAGCGGTCCCCGCTCCACAGGGTGTGGAACTTGCCCGGCTTGTCGGTGCGTTCGTAGGTGTGGGCGCCGAAGAAGTCGCGCTGGCCCTGGGTGAGGGCGGCGGGCAGCCGGTCGGCGCGCAGCCCGTCGTAGTAGGACAGCGACGACGCGAACGCCGGGATGGGGATGCCGAGCGCGGTGGCGGTGACCACGACGCGGCGCCAGCTGTCGATGCCGACCTCGATGGCGTCGCGGAAGTACGGCGCGAGGATCAGGCTGGGCAGGGCCGGGTCGGCGTCGTAGGCCTCCTTGATGCGGTTGAGGAACTGGGCGCGGATGATGCAGCCGCCGCGCCAGATGGTGGCCAGGGCGGCGCGGTCGACGTTCCAGCCGTATTCGGCGCTGCCGGCGGCGATCTGGTCGAAGCCCTGCGCGTAGGCGACGATCTTCGAGGCGTACAGGGCGGCGCGGATGTCCTCGGTGAACTGCGCGGCGTCGGCGGGGGCGGCACCGAGGTTGCCGGCGGCGAGACCGCGGGCGGCGGCGCGCTGGTCGCGGGAGCCGGACAGGGCGCGGGCGAAGACCGCTTCGGCGATGCCGGTGACGGGGACACCGAGGTCGAGGGCGGCCTTGACGGTCCAGCGGCCGGTGCCCTTCTGTTCGGCGGCGTCGACGATGACGTCGACGAGGGGTCGGCCGGTGGCGGCGTCGATCTGGCGGAGCACCTCGGCGGTGATCTCGATGAGATACGACTCGAGGGTGCCGGTGTTCCAGTCGGCGAAGACGTCGGCGATCTGCCCGGCGTCGTAGCCGAGGGCGTCGCGCAGCAGGTGGTAGGCCTCGCCGATGAGCTGCATGTCGGCGTATTCGATGCCGTTGTGCACCATCTTCACGAAGTGGCCGGCGCCGTCGGGGCCGATGTGGGTGCAGCAGGGGGTGCCGTCGACCTGGGCGGCGATGGTTTCGAGCAGCGGGCCGAGCGCTTCGTACGATTCGGCGGGGCCGCCGGGCATGATGGACGGGCCGTTGAGGGCGCCTTCCTCGCCGCCGGAGATGCCGGCGCCGACGAAGTGCAGGCCGCGGGCGCGCAGGGCGGCTTCGCGGCGGATGGTGTCGGTGTAGAGGGCGT
>NZ_AJVB01000672.1:0-1639 GCF_000278445.1 Rhodococcus sp. R1101 | reverse complement strand
CGGTGCGGCGGGCATCGACGGCACCCCGCAGGTCGAGTTCGACGCGGTAGGAGTGCACGTCGAGTGCGCGGGCGCGGGCGGCAGTTTCGGCACGGGTCAGATTCGCGGAGCTCACGAGTCCCGATCCTGCCACCACGCACCCGGACTCGGCGGTATTAGCGGCTGTCGGGCACCGATCGCCTCCGCAGCCGGTGGCGCGGGACATCCGATGAGTCGTTCGAGATCTCCGCTGTCGGTGTCGAGCGCACCCAAGGCGATGTCTGCGTCCGAGTCGGCGAGGACGGTGGCGAACTGTGCGGGCACTCCGGCGATCTCGAGGATCCTCGAGTGCTCCTCCTTCGGCAGATCCGTGTAGGTGACGGGCACGCCGACGATGCCGGAGTGGACCTCTGCCAGTTCGGTGCAGGTCGCTCGCCGACCGCCGAGTTCGTAGACGACACCGGCGTGTCCCCATTCTCGTCGTTCTTCCGGCACCAGTCGTTGCGAAGGAACGCGTGGTCGATGTCGGAGCGGCGAGCCGTTCCTCGGTGGCCTCGTGTTCACCGGCGAGGATCAACGGGCTGGGGGCGACGAGCAGAAGGGAGGTGTCGGTGATGAACGCGACGCCCGTGGTCTTCGCAGCGTCGAGGATGTCGGTGTGCCGAGGTGGTCGCTGCTCCACTTCGCGGCCGGACATGAGGAGCAGCTCGTCGACATCGTCGCCGCGCAGGACGAGTACGACCGCACCCACTGATCCGGCGGGATCGATTCTCCCGATGACGCCTGCGCGGTGGGGTGTCCTCCGTCGAACAGAACACCGCCCGACGGAGGACAGCTCGAGGGGCGTCACGTCCCATAGGGACGCCGCCGCGGACGAGAGCGAACCCGCTCCTCCGGACCCGGTTCGGGGATCGGAACCCGAATCGGTGGTCGCACCTCCCAGTGCACCGGGAAGTCCGCTTTACGACTCAGCAGCGGTGGCGCAGCGCCGGAAAGCGACAGGCTCACCGTGAGCTCGCCGGCATCGCACTCGATGAAGTCGACTGCGCCGTGCCGAAGCGAGATGCTGGTGTGTCCCATCGCGAAGACGACGTCGAAATCGAAGTCGACGCGCGCCGATTCCTGGTTCTCGACGAGCAACGCCACGTAGGCGGAGCGACGGACCGGAATCCGGTAGGGATCCTGAATGGTCGCGACCACCCGGCGACCCGGGTCCGCCCGGGTGGCTCGAGCCGCGCCCATCACCTCCTGTAGGGTTCCGAGTCCTTTCGCGAACAGCGGGCCGGGATCGTCGTCGAGAAGACTCAGGGCCGTGGCCAGGATCCGATTTTCGACGAGCTTCAGGGCCGCCCGGGGAAGACGCGCGCCGCGCGTCCCGTCCGCGAGTCCCCGGCGGGGGAGGTTCGACGTCATCTGCTCGGTCAGAGCGGCGTCGTCGGCGCTGTCGAACACCAGCGATCGAAGGGTGGTGTGAGTCTCGACGGTGGTCATGACTCCTCCTGGTTCGAGATTCTCAGTTCGAGATGGATGGAGCGGGTAGATAGTGGATCCTCTGGCATATCGACCACGACGGGTGTTGCGGCGAGCCGGGTTTCGAAGCGGGTGACGAGGTCGCGGCGTGATGTGTACCGCCGGTGGGCACGGCCGCGGACCCCTCACC
>NZ_AJVB01000671.1:0-1651 GCF_000278445.1 Rhodococcus sp. R1101 | reverse complement strand
CGTCAGCACTCGCGGTGAGGCCGCGGCTCTCGGTGCAGAGGCCGGGGTCCGCGCCGCGGGCTGACGCCGAGTACTCGGTCGTCGTCGACTACCCGAGGTGGGTCAGGCA
Source organism: Rhodococcus sp. R1101 (assembly GCF_000278445.1). Lineage (NCBI taxonomy): Bacteria > Bacillati > Actinomycetota > Actinomycetes > Mycobacteriales > Nocardiaceae > Rhodococcus > Rhodococcus sp. R1101. The sequence continues at coordinate 1,542 of NZ_AJVB01000671.1, read as the reverse complement.
GCCGGCCGGGTCGACGTCGTCGTCGGAGCGACGGTCGTCGTCGGCGTTCCGGAGGAGGTGGTCTCCCCGGCTCCCGTGGTGGTCTCACCCGTCGCCGGCGTCGTGCTCTCCGACGGTGCGGGGGCCGGGGCCGTGGTGGTCACCGGGGTGGGCGTGGCTGCCGGCGCACCGGCTTCGGGTGCGAGCGGGGCCACCGGCGCGGCGGGATCGCCCGCGGGTGCCGGTACGCCGTCGACGGAGGCGGGCACGCTGCTGTCGACGACCGCCGCACCGTCGGTCTCGGTCGCGGACGGCGAGGTTTCCGGTGTCGTGGACGCCTCGGCCGTCTCGGCCTTCGCCGTCTCCTCGGCGATCAGGAGGACTGCGGCCTGGTCGACCTTCTTCGGGTCGACCTTCTTGCCGTCCTTGGCCTCCTTGGCCAGGTGCTCGAGCCATGCGGCGGCGTACTCGACGGTGGACGTGCCCTTACCGTCGATGTCGTCGTCCCAGTAGTCGAAGTGGTGACCGTAGTGGTCCCGGGTCTCCTCGTTGTAGCCGAAGGTCTGGTCGTAGGGGTCGGCGAGCACCACCGCGAGGGTGTTCTGGTTGCTCCTGATGAACCCGACGACCTCCTTGACGATCTTCTCCGGCAGGTACGCGAGGTTCGACAGACGCTCCGCGGGGATCGGGGCCTCGGCGCCGCTCTCGCCGGTGGCGTCGGAGGCCACAGGCGTGGTGGGGCGTGCGGTGGCGGGGTCGTAGCTCGGGTCGGAGACCTTGATCAGCACCTCGAGGAAGGTCTCGTCCGAACGCATCCAGTCCGGGTTCGCCGAGATGTCGGCGAGGGCGAGCAGCGCGACCCGGCCCATGACCTGGGCCAGGTCGGCGCCCGTCGCGGGTGTGAGACCCTCGCGCTCGAGCGCATCGCCGTTGACCTGACGGCCCACGTTCGCGAGCAGTTCGATCAGCGCGATGTTCTCGGGTGCCGAACAGGTGAAGTCGCCCTCGGAGCAGAACGACGCAACCTTGCCGGCGAGCTTGCCGAAGTCGCCGCTGGTACCGGGAAGCACTCCGCGGCCGGGGACGGGATCTGCACCCGGCTGGTACGGACGGTCGAAGCCGTCGGGGTTCGTGCCGTTCTGCGAACCCGGGAAGAATCCTTCGCCTTCCTTGCGGCCGGCGTCGGAGAGGATGACGACGCCGCTGACGGCGTCGGGATCGATGATGTCCCAGGAACCGTCCTCGCCCTTCTCCTGCGCACCGATCTGCATCGCGGCGCGGCGCGCGACGTCGGCGCCCTCACTGAAGCCGACGATGGCGAACTGGGTGTCGGGGCAGGACCGCCGGATGGCCTTCATGACCTCGATGGTGTTCTCGGCGCCCTTGTCCACCGCGTTCTCGTAGCTGGCGAGGTCGGCCGGGTACTCGATGTAGATGGCCGCGTAGCCCTCGCCGTTCGCGTGCTCTCCCATCGGGGCGTTGATCACCGGATCCACCCACATACTGTTGTAGGCGCCCTGCTGGCCGGCGGGAAGCCTCTTGCCGTTCTCGTCGACGAGCATC
>NZ_AJVB01000670.1:0-1660 GCF_000278445.1 Rhodococcus sp. R1101 | reverse complement strand
GTACTGGACGGTGCGCACCACCTGGCACGAGTAGCCGAATTCGTTGTCGTACCAGACGTAGAGAATGGCGGTGTCGCCGTCGACGATCGCGGCGTTGGCGTCGATGATGCACGCCGCGCGCGATCCGATGAAGTCGCTCGACACTGCGTCGGTGGCCGAGGTGTAGTCGAGGTTGCGGCGTAGCGCCCCGGTGAGCGACTCCTGGTGCAGGTGCTCGAGCACCTCTTCCTTGGTGGTCTCACGAGTCAGCTGAAGGTGAAGAATCGCGACGGAGACATCCGGCGTAGGGACGCGGATCGAGTTGCCGGTGATCTTCGCTTTCAGATCGGGAAGTGCCTTCGCGACCGCCGAGGCGGCCCCGGTCTCGGTGAGCACCAGGTTGAACGGCGCGGAACGACCCCGGCGGTCGGCCTTGTGATAGTTGTCCAGCAGGTTCTGGTCGTTGGTGAACGAGTGCACCGTCTCGACGTGACCACGCACCACACCGAATTTGTCGTCCATGGTCTTCAGCGGCGGAACGATGGCATTGGTGGTGCAGGACGCGCACGACACGATCTTCTCGTCCGGGTCGAGGTCGCGGTGGTTGACGCCGTGCACGATGTTCGGGAGATCACCCTTACCCGGTGCGGTGAGCACCACCTTGGCGATACCGGGGCGGAGATGCTTCGACAGCCCGTCGCGGTCGCGCCAGATTCCGGTGTTGTCGATCAGGATGGCCTTGTCGATGCCGTACTCGGTGTAGTCGACGCTTTCCGGATCGTTGCTGTAGATGAACTTGATGACATTGCCGTTGGCGATCAGGGCGTTGTTCTCGGTGTCGACCTTGATCGTGCCGTTGAACTGTCCGTGGACGGAGTCGCGACGCAGCAGAGAGGCACGCTTGGTCAGGTCGTCGTCACCTCCCTTACGGACCACCACAGCACGCAGGTTCAGCCCATTGCCCGAGCCTGCCTTCTCGATGAGCAGACGGGCGACGAGCCGGCCGATTCGCCCGAACCCGTACAGGACCACGTCCTGCGGTTTCGCGGGGCTCGTCTGCGCGCCGCCGACCAGATCCGCGAGGCTCTCAGCGACGAACTCCGGGATGGACCGTCCGGCCCCCTCGGCGTGATATGCCGTCACCAGCAGGCCGAGATCGATCTTCGACGGTTGCAGATCGAGATCGGTCAGCGCTTCGAGGAACGGGAATGTCGCCTCGACGGACAGCTCGTCGCCGCGGATCTGCCGCGCGAAACGGTGGGTCCGCAGAATGCCGATGACCGATTTGTTCACGAGGGAGCGGCTGTGGAGCAGGATTGTGACCGAATGCCGGCGGTGCAGACCGCCGATGATCGGGATCATTGCTTCCGCAATGGCCTCCTGGGAGTTCCACTGTGACAATTCCGGGGTGCTCACTGCGCTCCTCTGCCTTTCGGGCTCGTCTGACCCGTCGCAGGCTGGGGGTGCCGCCCGGACGAGGCGCACGCCACTCGCCGGTCGGCGTTCCGGATCGGTGGAACCGTTCGCGACCGACACCGATTACGGCGTGCGCAACGCCAAGCATAGGAAAGTGCTCCCGCGGGTCGACGACCGGCGTCGCCGAAGCCGGTTCGCCCGGATCTCTTGCTCCTCGGCCCGCCGTACCCCGTCGACCGATTCCGGCCGGAGCCAGGCTTCCCGC
>NZ_AJVB01000669.1:0-1662 GCF_000278445.1 Rhodococcus sp. R1101 | reverse complement strand
ATGACGGTGCTGTTCGCCCCGGACGAGCACACCTCGCTCGAGCAGTACGCGTGGACGAAGAATCACCTGCTCGTCGTCACACTGCGCGACGTGCAGACCCGCGTGCGGGTGCTCACGCCCGGTGACGACGGCTGGGCCGACGAGGAACTGCCCGGTGTCCCCGATGCCACGTCGACCTCGATCATCGACGTCGATCCGCGCACCGGCGACGATTTCTTCCTCAACTCCAGCGGATTCACGATCCCGGCGACCCTGTTGTCCGGGACGGTCGGCGGCGCGGTGGAGGCGATCAAGCAGGCGCCGTCGTTCTTCGACGCCGAGGGCATCACGGTCGAGCAGCACTTCGCGACGTCCGACGACGGCACACAGGTGCCCTACTTCGTGGTCGGCAGCAACACCGGAACCCCTTCGCCCACACTGTTGTACGGATACGGCGGGTTCGAGAACTCGATGGTTCCGGCCTACAGCGGTGGCGTGGGGCGGGCATGGCTGGAGAAAGGCTATACCTACGTCATCGCCAACATCCGCGGCGGTGGCGAGTACGGCCCCACCTGGCACACCCAGGCGCTGAAGGAGAACCGCTACAAGGTCTTCGAGGATTTCGCCGCGGTCGCGAAGGATCTCGTCGCGCGCGGGATCACGACAGCCGCGCAGCTCGGCACCCAGGGCGGCAGCAACGGCGGGTTGCTCATGGGTGTGATGCTCACGCGCTATCCCGAACTGTTCGGGGCGATCGTGTGCCAGGTGCCGCTGCTCGACATGAAGCGCTACCACCTGCTGCTCGCCGGAGCATCGTGGATGGCCGAGTACGGCGACCCCGACAACCCTGCCGAGTGGGAGTTCCTGTCGAAGTACTCGCCGTACCAGAACACCGATCCCGACGCCGCCTACCCGCCGATCCTCGTCACCACGTCGACGCGGGACGACCGGGTGCATCCCGGGCACGCGCGCAAGATGGTCGCGCGTTTGGAGGAACAGGGACACGACGTCTCGTACTACGAGAACATCGAAGGTGGTCACGGCGGCGCGGCCGACAACGCCCAGGCGGCGTTCAAGTCGGCGCTGACGTTCACCTTCCTGGCCGACAAGCTCGCGAACCGGTGAACTTCGGGGAGGTCGTGTGCGTTTTCTTCGAGAAACACGCACACAACCTCCCTCATCTCGCCGGTCCGGTGGACTCGCGGACGACGAGCTGCGTCGGGAGTACGAGTTCGTCGGCCACCGCGACCCGCTCGTAGGCCTGCCGGGCGAGCATCTCGATGGCGCGCGCCCCAGCGTCCTCGGTGCGTTCGGCGAGCGTGGTGAGCGACGGCTGGCACAGGTCGGAGCCGAAGATGTTGTCGAAGCCGACCACACTCACGTGCTCCGGCACGGACACCCCGCGTTCCCGCATCCGGCGCAGCACCCCGATCGCGAGCATGTCGTTGTGGCACACCACAGCGGTGGCGCCGGCGGCCACGGCAGCGTCGGCCGCGGCGGCACCGCCTCCGAGCGTCGGCGAGTACGGGCCGAAGCGACGCACAGCGATGTCGTGAGCCTGCGCCGCGGCCTGCAGACCGGCCCACCGTCGCGCTCCCCGACCACGACTCGGGCGGGCCGCCGAGGAACAGCAGCGAGCGGTGCCCGAGCGACGCGAGGTGGTCGACGATCTGACGTGTTCCG
>NZ_AJVB01000668.1:0-1666 GCF_000278445.1 Rhodococcus sp. R1101 | reverse complement strand
GCGCCGTTGCCGGTGCTCGGGAACTCGTCGAGCAGGGTCTGGGTGGCCGCGCGGGCCTGGCTGTCCTCGGGCAGCGCGGTGTACTCGATCTCCCCGAACCGTGCTTCGAACACAGGCGACGCGAGTACGAGGAGACCGCCGGTGATCACCACCGCGATCAGGGCGGGACGGCGCACGACCTTGCGGACGACCCCGCCCCAGAAACGACGCGCCCGCGCTTCGGCGCGGGTGGAGGTCTCACGGTCCCAGGTCCACGCGTTGATGCGGTGGCCGAGCATCGTCAGCAGCGCGGGAACCGCGGTCAGCGACAGGACGGCGGCACCGAGGACGGCGGCCATGGCACCGAGGCCCAGCGACCGCAGCACCGTCTGCGGGAAGACGAGCATGCCCGCGAACGCGCAGATCAGCAGGGCAGCGGAGAACATCACGGTGTGCCCGGCGGTGGACATCGTCCGCTTGACCGCCGAGGTGACGTCCGAACCGGCCGCGAGTTCCTCACGGTAGCGGCTGACGATGAACAGGCCGTAGTCGATCGCCAGGCCCAGACCGATCAGCGACGTGATGTTCAGCGCGTACGACGACACCTCGGTGAAGTTCGACAGCAGGCGCAGGGTGGCGAGGGACGAGAAGATCGCGAGCACACCCACGAAGACCGGGACCGCGGCGGCGATCACCCCGCCGAAGATGAACACCAGCAGCACCAGCGTGATGGGCACCGCGATGAGCTCGGACCGGACGAGATCGCTCTCCAGGGTGTCGGTGAACTCGATCGCGACCACGGTGTTGCCGGCGAACTGTGATTCCACGCCGGGCACCTCGAGCAGGTCGAGGGCTTCGGGGAAGCTCGCGGCGGTGAGTCCGGAGTTCGCGCCGAGCGTGATCGAGGCAGCGACGCTGCGCTGGTCGGTGGACAGCAGCAGCTGGTTCATCGGCGGGGGAGCGGTCCAGTAGGTCTGGATCGACTCGGCGGGGACGGCGTCCTGGAACTCGGCGAGGGTTCTCTCGATGTCGGGACGGATGTCGTCGACCGTGCGTCCCTCGGGTGCGGTGTAGAGCGCGATGATGTCCGCGGCCTGCGACCCGAAGTTCTCGTAGATGATCTGCTCGACCTCGACGGCCTCGCTGTTCGGGTCGTAGTAGCCCGTGCCGGTCAGCTTGCCGAAGATCCCGACGCCCCAGGCGCCGGCGAAGAGCACGACGAGCAGCACGATCGCCAGTACCCATCGGCTCCTGGTGACGACGATCTCGGCCCAGCGACTCATGCCCACTCCCGGTTCCGCTGACGATTGTGACGATCGGCAACTGTACTGGCGTGGAGTGGGAGGGCTTCACCCTGCTCGGCCGGAACGGCCGCGAGATCAAGGGAGGAAGAAGGTGGACCGACGCGCCGGATGCCTCACGGCACGGTGCGCAACGTGGCTCCAGCCGGACGGTATTCCACGAAGGCGGTTTCTCATTGGCTCCGGGGCGTACGCGACGCGCCGATCCACACTCCTCAACAGGGGTGGACGGGGATCCATTCCCGGCCCTGCCGGACGTGACCGGGTTCACCCACCGTCGTGGGCATGGTGGGCCGTGCCGGCCGCCTGCCTCACGTCGTGCACCTCGTCGGCGCCGACCACCACGAACTGTCCCATCATGCCGCTGTCCTCGTGTTTGAGCAGGT
>NZ_AJVB01000667.1:0-1675 GCF_000278445.1 Rhodococcus sp. R1101 | reverse complement strand
TCGACCTCGTTCTCATGGATCTGCGGTTCGGCACCGGACTGAGCGGCGTGGAGGCGACCAGCCGGATCCGGGCTCTACCGAACGCTCCGCGGGTACTGGTGGTGACGAACTACGACACCGATGCCGAGATTCTGCGCGCAATCGAGGCCGGCGCCAGCGGCTATCTCCTCAAGGACACTGCGCCGGCCGAACTCTTCACGGCAATCGTCGCGGCAGCAGGGGGTGCGAGCGCGTTGTCACCGTCGGTGGCCTCGAAACTGATGGCGCAGATGCGTGCGGGCCCGACCCTCACCCCACGTGAGATTCAGGTGTTGGAGGCTGTGGCCGCAGGGTTCTCCAACCGAGAGATAGCGCGTCGGATGTTCCTCAGCGAGGGCACGGTGAAGACGCACCTAACGAACACTTTCGGCAAACTGGGTGTGCGATCCCGGACCGCAGCTGTGGCACAGGCACGGGCGCGGGGGATCATCGACGGCACCATCGACTAGATCTACCGCTCGGTCCGATAGTCGGGTGCTGTCTCTGTCCGTATCGGCTGCGTGTGTCGCCCGTGTGGCTCCGGACTGCGCTGCTTCACGCGGTCTCTATCGAAAGTCGTAGATGAATCTCACCGTTCGTTCGATGTGCCACAGCGTGTAGTCCGGTCGGATGGAAGGTATGAAGATACTTGTCAATTCCGCGTTCGGGTACGCCGTCGCGGGTCTGGTGTCGGGCCTGTACTACCGGGAGCTGACCAAGGCCCAGGACTTCGACGGGCCGACTCAACTGTCCATCGTGCACACCCATTTCCTGGTTCTCGGGGTGCTGTTCCTGCTGATTGTTGCCATTTTCGAGCGCCTGTTGGTGCTCTCGGCCAGCCCGCTCTACCGCTGGTTCACCGTCACCTTTCACGCCGGCCTGATCCTCACGGTGGCGATGCAGCTCGTCCACGGGACCATGCAGGTCTTCGGTAAGGATGCGTCGGCCGCGATTTCGGGAATCGCCGGGATCGGTCATGTCCTGCTGACCGTCGCCTTCGTCGTCTTCTTCCTCGCACTTCGAAGCGCAGTCGCGCGCACACCACAACATCGCGACGTTCACCAGATAGCAGACACATCAACGAATGCGGAGGAAGTGGCATGAGTGACCTGCCTCAACGACCGACGGCGACGTCGGATGCCCGCATTCTGGTGCGGGCGTTCCGTATCGTGGCGACGCTGGAAGCAGTGACCTGGTTCGGGTTGCTGATCGGCATGTACTTCAAGTGGATAGCCGAGAGCACCGAGGTCGGCGTCCGCATCTTCGGATCCCTGCACGGGGCGGTGTTCGTGACATTCGTCGTGCTCTCGATCGCAATGTACGTCCGGCTCGGATGGCGCCTGCGGACCCTACTGTTGGCGCTGGTTTCTTCTCTGCCGCCGTTCGCCACGATCGCGTTCGAGGTGTGGGCTGCCCGTACCGGGCGCTTCGTCCCGGGCGCGGACCGCTACTCCGACTTTCCGTCTCACTATCCGACGTCGGTGCGATGAACGCATTCCGGTCGAGTTTGGATGCCCTGATATGACATCACGCTTTATGAACACTCTCTTCGGATCACGGCGTCGGGCCGGCATCGTCGTGCTGCTGTGGATCGTCCTCGCGGGCGCCCTCGCAAGCATCGCGCCGGCCCTGGAGGACGTCGAAAACAACGCGGGAG
>NZ_AJVB01000666.1:0-1687 GCF_000278445.1 Rhodococcus sp. R1101 | reverse complement strand
TGTCGTGGATGTTCGACGGATGCAGCCCCGCTTCCCCGCCGTCGGTCCGGGCCCATTCCGGCTTCGGGCCGATGAGCCGGACCCCGGTGCGGTCGGAGTTGAAGTGCACCTCGTACTCGGTGGCGTAGAGGGTGTCGATGTCGGAGCGGGTGAAGAACTCGGGGGCGCCGTGCGGGCCTTCGGTCACCGCGATCTCCCAACGCGTGCCGAGAGCCGGTACGTGTTCGGACGGGACGGGCCCGCTCTCACGGCGGGGACCGTCACCCACGACGAGGACGTCGCCTTCGCGAAGGGTACGACCCTCGTGACCACCGAACGTGCCGAGCGTGAACGTCGAGGCGCTGCCGAGGAATTCGGGAACGTCGAGTCCGCCCCGGACCAGGATGTAGACGCGCAGGCCGGGACCGGAGACGACGCCGACATCGAGCAGTCCGCCGGCCGGAACGGTGACGGGCCGCCACTGCGGAACGGTGACTCCGTCGATCCGGACGACGGCGGGAGCACCGGTCACGCACACCTCGGTGTCGTCGGTGAAACGCAGCGCGGGGCCCGCCATCGTGGTCTCGAGGCCGGGGGCGCCCTCGTCGTTGCCGAGAGCCACATTGCCGAGACGGAAGGACAGGTCGTCCATGGGCCCGGAGGGCGGTACGCCGATCTGCCAGTATCCGGTGCGACCCGGATAGTCCTGGACGGTGGTGAGCATTCCGGGGCGTTCTACGCCGATCTTGGTGGTCATGGCAGGCTCACTCCTCGCGGGTGACGATCATGCGAACCGGCGTGGGATCGAAGCCGTTGCACGGGTTGTTGATCTGGGGGCAGTTCGAGACGAGCACGAGTACGTCGCGCTCGGCGCGGAGCGCGAGGCGCTTTCCGGGAGCGGAGAGCCCGTCGACGATGCCGAGGGTGCCGTCCGCCTCGACGGGCACATTCATGAAGAAGTTGATGTTGGAGACGAGATCTCGTTTGCCGAGGCCCCACTTCGCGCCCTCGATGAGGAAGTTCTCGACACACGCGTGCTGATGCTTCGTGTGGTGCCCGTAGCGCAGGGTGTTCGACTCCTGCGAGCACGCACCACCGACGGTGTCGTGATTTCCCACCTCGTCGGCGACGAGCGTCATCAGTGGAGCGCCCTCGGAGTCGCGCAGGACGGATCCGGTGGTGAGGAACAGATTCTGCTGTGCGGCGACGGTGGCCGCTGCGCTGTACCGCCGGCCGGTGTCGTGCGCGTCGTAGACGAGCGTGTCGACGGCCTGGTTGCCGTGCAGGTCGACGATCGTGAGGACGTCTCCCGCGGCGACGACGGCCGACCACGGTCCGCGGAGTCCGACGATCTCGTCGAGGACGACGCGACCGGGAACGAGGGCGAGTTCTGCGGTGTCTGCGGTGAGGGTCATCGGCGGATCTCCGTTTCGGACGTGGCGGCGGCCCAGGCGTCGTCGGTATTGAGGACGGCGCGCTGGTATTCGGGATCGGTGTTCGGCAGCGAATTCAGTTCTTCGGGTGCTCGCCAGGCGAGAACTTCCAGGCTGCCGGTGGTGAACTCGGGATCGGGATCGAGCGGGTGTGCGGTGTTGGCGACGAGCACGATCACCGGCAGGTGGATCAGAAGGTCGACGTAGGCGCCGGGCCCGGCGTTTCCGGTGCTGACGAGGCTTCCGTCCTCCTCGACACGGACACCGTGGAAGAA
>NZ_AJVB01000665.1:0-1690 GCF_000278445.1 Rhodococcus sp. R1101 | reverse complement strand
ACCACCGCATGATGCTGTCCTGCGCAAGCCGATTGCTCCGATCCACCACCGAGACCGGGAAGCCCTGCCGGGCCAACATCCGGACCAACGCATACGATGCGGCCGGTATCTCGATCTCGTCGCGGTCGTTTCTGAGAAATCGGGTGATCGCGTCGACACCGTCCTCGGCGGCCTGCTCGAGTGCACGACGAGTCGGGCGATCCTGGGACATCGCGTCGATCTCCGGGGAGATCCGCTCGAACATGTACCGCATGATCTCCGAGCGCCGCGTGATCGACAGATCGGCCGCTGCGTCGATCAGTGCACGCGCGTCCGGTGCCGGATCGCCCACCGCGCGGGCGCCCCGTCCGATCTCGTGAGCATTCATCGTTTCCGTTCCCGGAGCGTGCCGCCTCCGTCGAGGTGCGCTGCCTCGACGGTAACGGCTCGATGCGGGCGGCGATCGCGGATCGGCGGCGTTGATCCGGACACGATCGTGCCGACACTCACCCCGGGTGTTGTCCTGACCCGTCGGCCGCGCCGCCTAACCTGTCACGGTGAGTGAATCAGGCCGAGCGCGGTTCGACGCGATCGAGGACGCGTTGGTGCGGGACGACCGCCTGCGGTTGTTCTCGTTCGCCACGGCCGAGAAAAGAGTGGACTACCTGTGGGTTCTGCGCGCATTCGATCACGCGCGCGGCAACTATTCGGTGCTGCTGCACGCCGGGGACGTCGAAAACGTCCTGACCCGGCTGCCCGGGGCGACCGGCGACGACGTCCCCGATTCCTCCGAGATCCCGGCGCTGCTCGAGCAGTTGCACGCATGGGGTGTACTCGAACGCAGCTACGACGGCACCCGCGCGGCGACACTCGCCGAATATCGCAACCGGCACTACGTCTACCAGTTCGGGCAGGCCGGTTACCGGGTGTTCCGTGCCGTCGAAGATGTCCTGTCGTCCCGCGGTGAGGATGTGTCGCTGTCGCGCCTCGCACTCCCCGACCTGCTCGCCGACCTGAACGATCTCGCCGACGCGAACGCGGCCGGCGACGGCGAACTGGTCTACCGGAAGCTGAGCCGGCTCGACGCGACCTTGTCGGACATGGCCGAGCGCGCCGCCCGCTTCTATCTCGTCCTCGGCGACCTGGTGCGCACCACCGAGGTCACCCCGGAGACCTTCCTCGCGCACAAGGATGCGCTACTCACCCACATGCGCGAGTTCAGCACCGACCTGGCCCGCTATGCTCCGAAGCTCTCCGCGGCCCTGGACCGGGTGCAGGCCACCGGCGTGCAGAAGCTCACCGCGGAGGCGGCCCGGCACGACGAGCGGGTGTTGCTGTCGTTCGAGGAACGCGAAGCGGACTGGGCGCAGCGCTGGTGGGGCATCGAGCACTGGTTCGTCGGTGTAGGTGCCGAGCCGAGCGAGTCCGAACGTCTGCGCGGCGCGACGATCAACGCGATCTCGGCGGTGCTGGGACTGTTGCGCCGGCTCACCGAGCAGCGGCGCGGAGGCGTCAGCCGCGAGTCGCAGCTGCGGCATCTCGCCGGCTGGTTCGCCGCGGCACCATCCGAGGACGCTGCGCACGCGCTGTTCGGGGCGGTCTTCGACCTGGGCCGCCCCCGGCATTTCTCCGTCGCACATCCCGATGCCGACGTCGTTCCGGTCACCCGGTCGTGGTGGGAGGCGCCACCGGTCGAGATCTCCCGCACCCT
>NZ_AJVB01000664.1:0-1693 GCF_000278445.1 Rhodococcus sp. R1101 | reverse complement strand
GAGGAGGCCTTCGAGCGGCCCGCGACGACCGAGGACGCGATTTCCCACGTCGCCTCCGAAGTGGGTGTGCTGGTGACACCCCAGTCGCTCGCCCGCCTGCACCACCGGCGCGACCTCACCTATCGCCCGGTCGTCGACGCACCGGCATCGCAGGTGGGACTCGTCTGGATCACCGACCGGACGACCGACCTCGTCGACGAGTTCGTGGGGATCGTCCGGGGGCGCACGGCCAACAGTTCCCGGGGCCGCCGCAGCGATTCCGAACCGGAGTCCGGGTCCGGCGGCACCTCACGTCGCGGCGAACGCACGGGCTCGACCCCGAAGCGGCGCGCACCGGAGCCCACGACGTCCCGCCGCGCGGGGGCGTCCGCGCGGAAGCGCCCCGGGAAACCCCGGCGCGGGCGCCGTTAGCGACACGCCGATCGCGGCCTGTCAGGGGACGGGGCGGCAGACCGACGGGACGCACCCGCGGATGGTCTCGGCGAGGACGCGGTAGTCCACTCCGCGCGGTGACGACGAGCGGAACACGAGACCGATCCGCCGTCCGGGTGCCGGGTCGGCGAAGTGCGCGACCTCGAGATCTCCCCGGGTGGTTTCGACGGCAACCGCGGAGGCGGGAACGAGGGTGATGCCCAATCGTCCTGCGACGCAGCGCACTACGGTGGACAGGGAGGTCGCACGGGTGTCGCCGAGCGCAGGTCGCGCGTCGACGGACCGGCACAGGTCGAGTGTCTGGTCGCGCAGGCAGTGGCCTTCGTCGAGCAGCAGCAGTTGCGCGTCGTCGAGTGCGGAGACGGACAGGTCGGTGTGTCCGGCGAGTTCGTGTCCGGTCGGCAGGACGAGGACGAAATCTTCGTCGTAGAGCGGAACTTCGATCACACCCGAGACGTCGGTGGGCAGGGCGAGGACGGCCACGTCGAGGGTTCCGGCGCGCAATGCGTCGAGGAGCCGGGCGGTCTGGTCCTCGACGACCTGCAACGACAGGGTCGGCATCGCTGCGTCGAGTGCAGGCAGGATCTCGGGCAGCACGTACGGCGCGACGGTGGGGATCAATCCCACGCGCAGCGGGCCCGAGAGCCCGTCGGACACTCCCGCCGCCGCGTCGACGAAGCCGTCGGCGGCGTCGAGCACCATCTCGGCGTAGGGAAGCAGACGTGCTCCCGCCGGCGTCACGAGCACACGGCGGGTGCTGCGCTCGATGAGCTGGACGCCGAGGCCGTTCTCGAGAGCTGCCAGACCTTGGGAGAGGGTGGGTTGGCTGACCTCGAGTCGCGCCGCGGCCGTGCCGAAGTGCCGATAGGTGGCCACCGCCACGAAGGCACGCAGCTGCGACAGGGTGGGCTGGTAACTCTGATCGGTCACGCCTATCAGTGTAGAGCGACCTATCGTGTTTACCTTTTGCAGCTGTCGGAACTCACCGCGTCGACGTGGCGCCCGCTGCCCTGCCCGCCGTCAGGTCGGCCTCGTCGAGCACGACCTCGATCTCGCCGCCGTACTCCACACCCGGAGCGAGCGGCAGCCGATCCCCGCTCCAGAAGCGGCCAGGGTCGTACCAGTTGCTCCCCCGATGCCGTTGCTGCAGCAGACCCATCTCCTCCAGCGTCAGCCCGACCACCTCGGCGCAGTACGCGCTCTCGAGCCCGCCCGACGGGACGGATGCCCTGCGTCGACGCGGGAGCCGGCCGGAGAACCA
>NZ_AJVB01000663.1:0-1708 GCF_000278445.1 Rhodococcus sp. R1101 | reverse complement strand
GACGAGACGATGCAGAGCGTTCTCGAGGGCGACCGCGGAGGACGGCGTCTGCGTGCGCACACTGTCGGCGACCTCGCCGTTCCGATCGACGGCCGCGGCACGAATACTCGTTCCCCCGATGTCGATTCCGACCGTGAGCACAGCGCCGTTCCCGTGGCCGATGCTCACGGCCGGACGTTGACGGAGATCGGCACGAAGGCCGCACGCTCGCGCGCCGGCGGATCGGGCGTGGGCTCCGGTGGGTTGCCGCCGGTCGCGGGCAGGAACTGCGAGAGGAACTCACGGAGCAGCGCGATCAGAGCAGCCACCTTGGTCGCCAGCCTGGTGACGAGCTCATGGTTCTCGCCGCGTACCAGCGCTGCAGCCGCGCAGAGCGGACACCACGCGCACCCACCCGGGGTCGCTGCCGAGTCAGGAGCGCCCGAAGACACTGCCGACCCGGAAGCGGAGTCGTCGGCGGGTGGGACGGCGAACTGCTGCACCGCACCCTCGACGCGGTCGAGCACGGCATCGGCGAGCAGCAACAGCTCGGAGAGCAGAGCTTCGTGATCGTCTCTCACAGCGGCCACACCGCCGGATCCGGTACGAAGCGCACCACCAGATCGGTGCCGTCGAACTCGGCTTCGGAGACCGTGCACCGCCGCAGCCCCGACGCGAGTCGCACCCGGCGGCGCATGCCGTCGGCGCCGACGACCAGGTCGTCGCCGATGCGTCCGAGTGTCAGGGACGCGGGGTCGGCGAGTGGGAGGTACATGCGCATCGCGTACACCGATTCCACCCCCGTTCCCGATTCGTGCTGCACCCGGACCGGATCGCCGGTGTCCGACGAGGGTGCGGGTGGGTCGCGGTGGAGCGCCGCAGCGAGCTCCTCCAGAGCTTCCAACCCTACCGGTTCGGCTGCGCGGCGCTCGCACACGATCACGGGGACGTCGGTGACGGTCGTCGTGATCTCCTCCACGATCGCCTCGTGCGCGGCCCGTTGATCGGCGAGCAGTCGCGCCGCCGCACCCGATCCACCCACCGAGGGAGTGACTCCGTTGATCACGACCGCCTCGACCCGGATTCCGGACAGGGCGAGCCACGACCGCACCCTGCGCAGTTCGGCACGACCGGCGCGATCGGGCGTCGCCACGATCACCGCCGTGCTGCGCCGACGATCGTCGAGCAGGTCGCGTACCGCGGCGATGCCCGAGAGCAGCCGGTCGAACAGGGCGACGAAGACGGCCGTCCGGGGATCGGGGCCGGTGGTGGCCGCGACCCGGCTGTGCTGCGGCCAGACCCGCTCCAGATAGTCGGCCACCGTGCGCGGCGCGGCGAGAGTGCGCAGGGCGTCGGCCGACGCCGGCGCGTCGACGACGATGTGGGACCACTTTCCGGTGTCCGAGAGTCGCGCGACCTCCGAGAGCACCAGGAGCTCCTGGACGCCGGGCAGCCCGGTCAGTTCGTCGGGCTCGGGCAGGTCGAACTGCTCGGCGTGTTCGTGGGTCCCGGCGAGCGCCGCCATCGATGCGAGGACCGCATAGCGCGACCGGAGCAGCTGCAGCGCATCGATCTCCACCATGTCGAGTTTCTCCTCGACGGTCCGGATGCCGGACCCGCCGGCGTCCCGGCTCGTGGCCGGGGGCAGGTCGAGCACGTCGCCGAGCGAGTGCGCCTGGTCGATCGAGACGACGAGCACGGCCTCCCCCGCGCGGGCGGTCGCGAGCGC